>JAAZLX010000151.1 GCA_012799095.1 Tissierellia bacterium | reverse complement strand
TACAATACATCATCAAAGTGCTTTAGCTCGGCCAGATCTTCAGCCATTGCCATCCTAGCAAACTCGCGCACCCGCTCAGTTGCAGAAGCCGGGTTATAGGTATAGGGTGCATGACAGATGATCGTAGCTAAGTCATTCTGTCGCATCAGGTGGGTGAATTGTTCAGCATCCGCCTGGTCGAAGTTTTTTTTGGATGACCCTCGCGGATTTCGCGAAAAATATTGAAAGGTATTGCCACCGACCTCAAGCATTTGATCATACATGGCGACAAAACCTTTCGAAGATGATAAGTGACAACCGATAGTAAATGACATGTGTGACTCCTTTTTTGTCAGGGGTGAAGTTCAGCCGGAACGTCCGGAAAAGAAGGCGTCCGGTTGTTCTCAGAGTAGAGCGCTTGTTCGCTGGATCCTC
Source organism: Tissierellia bacterium (assembly GCA_012799095.1). Taxonomy (GTDB): domain Bacteria; phylum Bacillota; class Clostridia; order Peptostreptococcales; family Acidaminobacteraceae; genus DUPT01. The sequence goes on along the minus strand of JAAZLX010000151.1, from coordinate 62,287 downwards.
ATCTCAAGCAGCCGTAGCAGAATGATCGATCCCACGACCAAACTCATGCCGATCAGTTGGATCGGTGTCAACCTCTCGTTTAATAACAGAAACGCCATCACCAGTGTCATCGGCAGCTCCATGGTCGATATGACCGAAAACTTATCTGAACCGATCAATTGTAACGAGTGATAGGCAAAATAGACCGGGATCACACTGGCAAAAATGGCATTGAGCATCAACCAAACGATGCTCTCACTTGGTACGATCAAAGCTGCCGGTTGCGTCAGCAAAAGATAACTGCCGGAGGCCAACATCCCGAAAAACGTCCCAAACATGTTCATCTGATGAGCGTTTTGGTTTCTTATTTTTAAGTCCATAAAGATGGCATAGAAAGCATAAAACACGGCCGCCAATAATCCAAACAATATCCCTATGGTTGATATCTGAATCGCTTCATCCAACAAATTCAAAGCCAAAAAATTACCCAGCAAACCTAAACCGATCGGCAAAAAAAATATCGTCTTAATTTTACGCAAACCGCTCAAAATAAAAAACAGGTTGATCAGAAACGGAGCGCTGAATAAAAGCATCGAGGCCAGACCGGCCGATAGATGCGTCAGGGCATGATAATAAAAGAAATTGGTCATCATACTGCCAATAATTCCCAACGTGGCATACTTCCATAACTGGTCTTTGTTCGGTCTCAATAGACGCCGATCAGTCAACAAAAAGTACACCAGCAAGATGGCACTGGTGAGAAGGTATTGCCAGAATGTGATCGCCTCCGGCACGACTCCTGTTCCCAGGGCAAATTTGGCAAAAATCGCCACAATCGAATAACTCAATGCTGAAATCAGCGCATAAAAATAACCCCGTCTCAAACTCATTACTGCCTCCGAGTTTATTATACCTGTCTTTTTGGTCTGGAGCATAAAAATCCCGGTGAAGCGTTGGCTATCACCGGGAATATTTTCTTATTCGTCGTCTTCGACCACGCCGACCGAGCACATATAGACCGTGAACTGATCGACTCCGTCGACGCCGATCAAATGGTCGGCCAGATCCTGATCATAGGCGGCCATGGCACAGGCACCCAGCCCCATCGAGGTGGCTGCCAGATAGAGATTTTGACACATATGGCCTACATCCATCAAGATCACCCGGTGAGCCGTGTAATCATATCGCCACTCTGTTCGGTACGGCACAGCGGCAAATACGAATGTCACTCCGCTGGTTCCGGCCCAGACTTGGTCTCGGGCTGCCGCCACCGCCCGCTCTCTCAGATCATCCGCATTGTCGCTGATCAGATCTAAGGCATGTTGACTGGGCACATAGCGATAAACGCCCGGGGGAATGTCATCCGAATCCATCACAATGGCATACGTCTCGATGGCCTGACGATTGCCGGCCGACGGTGTATGCCGCAGTTGTTTTTTTACCGGCTGGCGATAGCCCGCCGTCGCCCAGAGCAGCCCGCTCAATTGACTGAACGTCAGTTTTTCACCGGTATACTTTCGCCTTGTCCGTCGAAGTTCGATCACTTGTCGGATATCTGACATTTGAAAGGCATCACTCAAATCTTCATATGGCTCCAGAAAATACCGGGTCAGACCTTTTGGTATCCGGACTTCCGGAGGTGGTAATTCAACGCCCTTCGCCTGATCGGTTTGTGTCCAGTCAACGATTTCCCGGGCATAGTCCTTCATGAACTCTCGTCCGGTGAGGCATTTTTCTTTATCCACGCTTGACTCCCTTCTTCTTGAGGATTGATTTGAGGTATTGTCCGGTATAACTCGTATCGATCTGAGCAATTTCCTCCGGAGTACCGGTGGCAATAACATCGCCTCCGAGATCTCCCCCTTCGGGACCCAAATCAATCACATAATCAGCTGATTTGATAACATCCAGATTGTGTTCGATGATCACCAGGGTGTTGCCACCTTCGACCAATCGATCCAGCACACCGATCAACATATGGACGTCAGCCATGTGCAAACCGGTCGTCGGTTCGTCCAGGATGTAAAGGGTGTCTCCGGTTTCCCGCTTTGACAGCTCCGACGCAAGCTTCACACGCTGGGCTTCACCACCGGAAAGCTGAGTCGAAGGTTGCCCGAGCTTGATATAACCCAGACCGACATCCTTTAGTGTTTTTAGCTTTCGGACTATTTTTTGGTGGACTGAAAAGAATTCCAGGGCTTCTTCCACCGACATCTCCAACACATCGTGGATGTTTTTTCCCTTGTACTTGACCTGCAATGTCTCACGATTATACCGCTGACCCTTACACGTTTCACACTTGACATAAATATCAGGCAAAAAATGCATCTCTATCTTATTGATCCCGTCACCCGAACAGGCTTCGCATCGGCCACCCTTGACATTAAAGCTGAAACGGCCTTTTTTGTAGCCCCGGATATTCGACTCGGGCAACGAAGCGTACAGATCACGGATCAGATCGAATAACTTGACATAAGTCGCCGGGTTGGATCGCGGTGTCCGACCGATGGGTGATTGGTCAATATCGATCACTTTATTGATCTGATCCCAACCGATCAGCTCATCATGAGGTCCCGGCTTGATCGAGACATTACCATAGATGTTGCGGTACATCTGCTTATAGAAGATATCATTGATCAATGAACTCTTACCCGATCCTGACACCCCGGTGACAACATTCATCACCCCGAGCGGTATTTTGACATCAATATTTTTCAGATTGTTGACCCGTGCCCCCTTGATGGTAATAAATCCTTTGGGTTCACGTCTCACCTGGGGAATCTCGATTTCTTTATCACCTCTCAGGTATTGAGCGGTGATCGACTCTTTTACCTCCAAAACCTCTTCGAGCGTCCCCTGGGCTACAATATATCCACCGAGTTCACCCGCTCCCGGACCGATATCAACGATATGATCGGCCGCCCGCATGGTCTCTTCATCATGCTCAACGACCAATAACGTGTTGCCCAGATCCGTTAGATTGCGCAACGTGCCCATCAGGCGGGCATTGTCCCGTTGATGGAGCCCAATCGACGGCTCATCTAAAATATATAACACACCGACCAGACCCGAGCCGATCTGAGTAGCCAAACGGATCCGCTGACTCTCACCGCCGGATAGCGAAGCGCTTTGTCGCGCCATGGTCAAATACTCCAGACCGACATCCATTAAAAACTTCAACCGGGCCTTGATTTCCTTGGAAATCATTTCGGCAACCGTCGCTTTTTGTTTGGGAAGCTTGAGCTTCTCAAAAAAATCATATACATCCTTGATAGGAAGCATGGTCAGCTGATGAATGTTCAAGTCTCCTACCGTGACGGCCAATACCTCAGGTTTCAGCTTCTTTCCCTGACAGGATGAACAGGGGATCTCGGCCATATATCGCTCGATCTCGCTCCTCATCCACGAGCTTGAGGTTTCATGATAGCGCCGATTCAGGTTGTTGATGACACCTTCGTATTCACTTCGGATGGCCCGGCGTCCATATTTGGTCGATTCATATTCGATATCGATCTTCCGTCCGGCGTCACCGTATAAAAGCTTGGCTATATAATCCTGGGAGAAGTCCTTGAGTTTGGTATCCATGGAATACGGCGATCCTTTTAACAGTCCCTTGATCGTGCCGCCGTAATAACCGCCATTGGCGGCATTCTTGAACGGGGCGATTCCACCCTGATTGATCGACAGGTTGCTGTCGGGAATGACCAGATAAGGGTCGATTTCCTGGAGAAAACCCAGCCCTTTACATTCTTCACAGGCCCCGAACGGAGCATTGAATGAGAACATCCGCGGTTCCATTTCCTCGATCCCGCGTCCATGATCCGGGCAGCTGAAGGACATATTGAAGATATGCTCTTCCCGTCCCAGGATTTGGACTTTGATCAGGTGTTCCTCCAACCTCAGAGCGGTTTCGACCGAGTCGGACAAGCGGCGGCGAATATCTTCTTTGATGACCAAACGGTCAACGATCACATCGATCGAGTGTTTTTTATTTTTATCGAGAGTGATGGTGTCTTCACCTAAAATATACGTCTCACCATCGACCTGTACCCGGGAAAAGCCATCTTTTCTCAGAGCATCGAACACTTTGGCATGGGTCCCCTTTTGTCCCCGGACAACCGGAGCCATGACGTATAGCCTTTCGCCCTCACTATAGCTCATGATTCGATCTACCACTTCATCGACAGTCATGGGAGAGATTTCCCGACCGCACTCAGGACAGTGTGGTGTTCCGACCCGGGCATACAGCAGGCGGAGATAATCATAAATTTCGGTCACAGTACCCACGGTCGACCGGGGATTTTTTGAAGTCGATTTCTGATCGATGCTGATGGCCGGAGACAAGCCTTCAATCGATTCCACCATCGGTTTTTCCATCTGCCCTAAAAACTGGCGGGCATAAGCCGACAGGCTCTCGACATATCTCCGTTGGCCTTCGGCGTAAATGGTATCAAATGCCAATGAGCTTTTGCCCGATCCGCTCAGTCCTGTCAGGACGATCAACTGGTCCCGTGGCAATTCGATGTCTATATTTTTTAAATTGTGCTCCTTGGCACCTTTGACTATTATTTTGTCATGCATGGCTACTCCCGTGTTATTTCAAACGTTTCTTTAATTCTTCGATCGCATTGCGATATTGAATCGCTTTTTCATAATCCAGGTCATTGGCTGCTTTAAACATCGCCACCTCGAGATTCGCGATCCGCTCCTCGGCCTCTACCTTGTTCATCCGTTGCTTGAACGTCAACGGGGCATCTTCTTTTTTGGTCGCCTCAATGACTGAGCGCACCTTTTTCTCGATCGAGCGCGGGGTGATGCCATGTTCGATATTATACGCTTGTTGGATGTCACGCCGTCGATTGGTTTCATCGATCGCCCGCTGCATGCTGCCGGTCATTTTGTCGGCATACATAATGACCGAACCGGAAACGTGTCTGGCCGCCCGGCCAATCGTCTGGACCAACGAAGTCTCTGATCGCAGGAAGCCCTCTTTATCGGCATCGATGATCGCAACCAGTGAGACCTCGGGTAAATCCAGACCCTCCCGCAGCAGGTTGATGCCGACCAGGACATCATATACCCCGATTCGCAGGTCACGAATGATTCGCATTCGCTCTAAGGTGTCAATGTCCGAGTGCATATAGGTCACTTTGATCTGGAGTTCTTTCAGATAATCGGTCAAATCCTCCGCCATCCGCTTGGTCAGCGTCGTAACCAGTACTCGTTCGCCCCGCTCGGTCCGAGTGACGATCTCATGATGCAGGTCATCGATTTGTCCTTTGATGGGACGAATTTCGACCTTGGGATCCAACAGTCCGGTCGGACGAATGATCTGCTCCACCACCTGCGTCGATTTTTCTTTCTCAAAATCGCCCGGAGTGGCCGAAACAAACAGTGCTTGATTGATCAGGCCATGGAACTCATCATACTTTAAAGGCCGGTTATCTAATGCCGAGGGTAAGCGGAAGCCATACTCGACCAGATTTTCTTTGCGTGATTTATCGCCAAAATACATCCCGCGCACCTGAGGCAATGAGACATGGGACTCATCGACCAGCAGAAGCCAGTCTTCGGGAAAGTAGTCGATCAATGTAAACGGACGTGAGCCCGGGGGCCGGTTTAACAGGATCCTCGAGTAATTTTCGATTCCTGAGCAAAAGCCCATCTCCCGCAACATTTCCATATCATAGCGAGTCCGTTCTTCGATCCGCTGGGCTTCGAGCAGTTTGTTGTTGTCTTTAAAATACGCGATCCGCTGATCCATTTCCTTTTCGATTTCTACCAAGGAACGTTCGATATTGGCTTTATCCGTCACAAAGTGTGATGCCGGAAAGATAGCTATATGATCGCGAGTTCCGATCCATTCACCGGTCAAAACATTGATTTCACCGATCCGGTCGATTTCATCACCAAATAACTCCACCCGATAGGCATTCTCTTCCTGATTGGCCGGAATGATCTCGATCACATCCCCGCGGACCCGGAATGTTCCCCGTTTAAAATCGATATCATTGCGCTTATATTGCATGTCGACCAGTCGGGTCAGGATCCAGTCCTGTCCCCGGCTCATCCCCGGGCGCAGTGACAATACCATATTTTTATAGTCTACCGGTGACCCAAGACCATAGATACACGAAACCGAAGCCACAATGATAACATCATTTCGCTCCTGCAGAGCAGCTGTCGCTGAGTGACGCAATTTATCGATCTCATCATTGATGGCGGAATCTTTTTCAATATACAGATCCAAGCCCGGTACATACGCCTCAGGCTGATAGTAGTCATAATAACTGACAAAAAATTCGACCGCATTGTTGGGGAAGAATTCTTTAAATTCGGCTGCCAACTGTGCCGCCAGTGTTTTATTGTGGGCCAGTACCAGAGTCGGCTTTTGGACCTGTTCAATGACCTTTGCCATCGTGTAGGTCTTACCGCTACCGGTCACACCAAGCAGTGTCTGATACTTATCGCCCCGTTTGATGCCATCGGCCAATGTCTGGATGGCTTCGGGCTGATCACCCCTGGGTTCAAACGGAGACTGGACTTGAAAAGCCATATTACCTCCGAACGTTTGTTTTGTTTATTATATCATATCAGCGACAAAAAAAGAGGAAAAGGACTTCCCGGAAGTCCTTTCAATCAGTATCATTGCATCGCCACCAGTGCCTTAAGAAAATCTACCGCATAGTTTAAGACGGCGTCATCTTCGGCACCCAATCTCAAGCTCTCAGGCAGCGGATAACCCGCCTGCTCAATGGCTTCTATCGTGATGTCGGGTTCAATCCCGACGCCGTGGATATCTCGTCCGGCGGGAGTCAGATACCGGGCCGTTGTCACCCGAAAACCGGATCCATCCGCCAGTCGATATGAGGTCTGAACAACCCCCTTACCGGTCGTTGTTTCCCCGATGATTTTTGCGCTTTCGGTATCCTGGATCGCCCCGGCCATTATCTCAGAAGCCGAAGCCGATGATCGATTGACCAATACCACATAGGGTATCTCGAGTTTGTTGCCCGATTGACTGGCATAGACCTTTTCCCGGCCATCCCGGGATACCTCTGTCACGATCGTCGTCTCATCCAGGATCTGTTGGGCCACTTCCACGACAGAATGGAGATAGCCTCCGGGATTTGACCGTAGGTCGATCACCAGTCCCCGAATGTCTTCTTGCTCCAATTGTCTCATCGCCTGACGAAATTGATTCGCCGTCGGTTGTTCAAAATGACTGATCCGAATATACCCGATCTGTCCATCCCGAACTTCCCAGTTGACACTGGAAGTGGTGATCCTGGCGCGAATCAGCCGAAACTCCAAGTCTTCCGACCCGCGGCGGACAAAGATCGTTACCGCTGTGCCGGCTTCTCCCCGCATCAAATCAACGCTCTCATCCAGCGTCAATCCGGCCAGTTCCGTCTGGTCGACTTTCCAAATGATATCTTCCGCCAGGATACCGGCCCGCTCGGCCGGACCATCAGCGATTGGTTGAACCACCCGGACTACGTCATCATAGGCCTCGATCGTTGTTCCGATCCCGACAATTTCGCCCGACAGACCGGCGGTATAGTCTTCATATTCCTCGGGCGTAAAATAACTGGAATACTTGTCCAGAGCACCAAACAAACCGCGATAGAGCGCGGTATCAAAATCGATCTCACCAGTATCCAAATAATATTTCTGGTGGATTTCATGTTCCAGGTCGAGAAGTTTTTGGAAGCGCTGTTGAGTTTCTGCCATCTGGTAGTATTCAGCCTTCGACAGGCTGATTTGTTCTCCCCCTGACATCACCGGGCTCTCCATCAATTGAATGATCAGTGCCAGGCTCATAGTTAGAAGAAATAGCAAAATAATATATTGTTTTTTCATCGTATCCTCTTAAAAAGCATAGGCTAATTATACCACACCGTCCGATCAAGCATGGTCCTGTCATGTGAAAACCCACCTTGCGGTGGGTTTTGAATCGAATGGTTTCCAGCCTATTTCAGCTCTTCTTTCAGATAATCGATAGCATAATCAAGCACGCGATCACCTTCTTCCCCTATCCGGTAATTGTCTTCCAGTTCATAACCGGCTTCGGCCAATTCCTCCAGGGTGATATCAGGGCTTATGCCCACCTTATGAATGTTTTGACCATTTGGTGTCAGGTAGTAGGACGTCGTCAGTCGAAAACCCGAACCGTCCTTTAGATCAAAGGTCGACTGGACGATCCCCTTGCCAAAGGTGGTCTCACCGATGATGGTACCGCTGTCAGTGTCCTGTACTGCTCCGGCCAGGATCTCAGAGGCCGAGGCTGAACCGCGGTTGACCAATACCACAAGCGGCATGTTGATCCGGGTCATCTCATCCGAAGAATAATCGGTCGGTGTTCCGTTGGGTGCGACAGTTGTCACGATCACCGTTTTGCCCAGGATCCGGTCGGCAATTTCAATCACACTCGAGAGATATCCCCCACCATTATTACGCAGATCAACAATCAGCGAAGAAACGTTTTGTGATTCCAGTTGACTGAGGGCAGAGTTAAAATCACCCGCCGTGTTCAGTTCAAAGCTGTTGATCTTAATATAACCGACATCGCCTGAGCGAACTTCTGATTCAATGCTGGGCACTGTAATTCTGGCCCGGACCAAATCGAACTCAAGATTCTCGTTGCCGCGGCGAATGAACACCTTGACCGGTGTGCCTTCAACCCCCCGCATCATATCAGCTGCCTGGTTTAGCTCCAGGGTGTGTATTTCAGTATCATCGACTTTCCAGATCAGGTCGCCCGGTTGGATCCCGGCCTCGTCGGCCGGTGAACCTTTGATCGGCGCGACCACTTCGATCAATCCGTCTTCGCGCTGATTGATATAGGTGCCGATGCCGACATACTCACCGGACAATTCCTGATTAAACTCGGTATATTCATCCGGAGTAAAATAAGTCGAATAGGGATCATTCAAGGCTGAAAACAGACCTTTTAAAATCGCTGTATCAAAATCCACCTCGGTGGTATCTTCATAAAAATTGCTTTTGATCTGTTGCTCCAACTCGAGCAACTTCGAGAAACGGTCTTCCAGAGCCGTCAACTCTTCATATTCCTGTTTTGTTATCACCACACTATCACCCGAGGTGATGGTCCGGCATGACGTCAAGATGATCATCAAGACGACTAATATTAAAACAATTCGATATCGTTTCAGATTCATTCTCGCTCCTTCTAACAATCTGTTTCTATTATACACAGGATTTGGCTGTTGGAAAAATAATCTTCATATTAACCAGCTATTTTATATGTTCGTCTGTTGCTAATACGATACGGCAATTATACCTTAAGTAAATATGCAACCTGTGAGAGTCATGCTAACAAAAAGAAGGAACCGGAGTTCCTTCTCGTATTTATGATGTCAAGCTGTTATGGGGCAACGATCGAGAGTGGATCAACCAAAACACCACCGGAAATGACCTCAAAGTGGAGGTGAGAGCCGGTACTGTAACCGGTCGAACCCATGAACATCACGACATCGCCCTGATTGACGATCGATCCAACTGAGGTGTTGACCGCCGAACCGTGAGCATAAACCGTCTCATAGCCGTTGGGATGAGCGATGATTACAGCATTTCCATAACCGTTATTAAACCAGCCGGCATAGATAACGACGCCACTTCCGGAAGCAACAATAGGCGAACCCATTGGACCACCGATATCTATCCCTTCATGGAATACGCTGTGACCGAAGAACGGATCACTCCGATAACCAAACGATGAGGTAATGGTATAGACACCGGGTGTCGGCCAGATGAATCCCGTTGCCGGTATGTCAGCCAGCGAGAAACCGTCCCGGCTGACGCCGCCTGCTCCAGTACTGGTGCGACCGTCACTCGGAACCGGCTCATACACTTGATTGCCCGACTCATCCAATACAGGAGCCCCGGCTTCATCTACCTTGGGCTGCATGGCCTGTTCGGCTGCTAATGCTGCTAATCTGGCTGCTTCAGCCTGCTCGAGCGCAATCCGGATCGCTTCGGCTTTCATGCTTTCGATCGAATTTCGAATTTGTTGTGAACTTTCAGCCAATACGGCTGCTTCTTCTTCCAACTGTGCTTTTCGTGCAAGCAGTTCAGCTTCACGCACTCTTAGCGTTTCTTCAACTACCACTAAGTAAGCTTTGTCAGCTTCTAAGGTTGCTTGTAAATCTTCTAGTTCCACCAGGTTGGCTTGCTCTTCTTTTTCAAGTTTTTCAATGCCGACCTGTTTTTCTTTTAATTCATCTAATACGCGTTGGTCTTCGTTGGCAATCGATTTCATGAAGTCTATTTTTGTCAGGAAATCTTCAATACTGCGACTCTTTAAGAGTAGCGACAGGAAATTCTCACTGTCTTTGTTGAGATACATGATCCTCAAACGGCCACCGAATTCATCCTGTTGAGCAACTACTTCGTCTCGAGCCTTCTTGAGCTCTTTTTGAACCTTTTCGATATCATCCTTCTTATTCGATATGTCAAGATTCGTCTGTTCGATTTGCTCTTCCAGTCGCTGTTTGGTCCCTAGGACTTCTTCAATCGAGGCTTGCGTCAAATAAACTTCATCTGCCGTCAGATTGATCTCTTCTTGTTTCTGCGACTGTTGCTCCTCGAGCTCCTCGAGTCGTTGTTCTTGTTCTTCAATTGTAGCAAAAGCCGGTAAGGCTAAGCCCAGGCCTAAGGCTGCAATCAGAAACAAGCTTATTAGTCTTTTCACATTAGCTCCTTTATACTTTCAGATGCTTTCTCATCGAGTATAGGCTACCGAGAAAACCGACACCAACACCTATGATAAGATTTAGGATCATGATCTGCCACAGCAGTCTTTGATCCGTGATCATGATTTCGTTCGACATGCGGGACAGATACGTCTGCACCAGCAATTGGACCTCATGATAACTATAATAGATTGTGACGGCACTCAGTGCGGCTCCGGTGAGCCCGAGAATCGCACCCTCAATCAGGAATGGACCACGAATGTACTGTCGGGTCGCGCCGATATAACGCATAATAGTAATTTCCGACTGGCGGGAGGAAATACCTACCCGGATCGTGTTGACGATACTTAGGATTGTCAGGAACAACAAAGCACCGACCAGAACACTTCCCGCGATTCGGATGACACGCGCAAAGTTTGTGATAATATCGGCTACATCTCTATCATAACGCACGTTGTCATCAGGGTCAATATTTTCTATGGCTTGTAACGTAACATCAGCTTGTTCAATATCAGCGATTTGAATCTGAAAAACGTGGGGCAGCGGATTTTCCATCCCCTCAAACGCAGCTGCGTCCTCCCCAAAATCTTCCATTGTTTCTTGCCATGCCTCTTCTTTGGTAACCAGAACCACATTGGTGACATTATCGATCTCGATCAGTTCAGCTTGTAAGGCTTCGATATCATCCGCTTCGGCTGATTCAGGAATCAAATAACGCATGGTATCAAATCGCTCGCCGACCTTGTCGGTGGCATACTCCGCATTGATCAATAACAGCAATACCATTCCCAGCATGACTAAGGTAAAAGCGACCGACACGATCGAGGCGAAGCTCATCAGCGCGTTGCGAAAGATATTTCGCAGAGCGGTCAGAAAACGCGACCTTCTCATCGGTAACCTCCATGCTTCTCATCGCGAACCACAACGCCGTCTTCGAGTTCGATGACGCGTTTTTTCATTACGTCAACGATGTCACGCGAATGCGTTGCCATGATGATGGTGGTACCATAGGTGTTGAGTTTTTCCAGAAGATCCATCAAACCCCAGCTCGTCTCGGGATCGAGGTTACCGGTCGGCTCATCACAAATCAAAATATCAGGATTTCCCGCCAATGCCCGGGCGATCGACACCCGTTGCTGTTCGCCGCCGGATAGTTGCATCGGCATTTGCTTGCCCTTGCCGTTTAACCCGACCAGGTTGAGCAATAGCGGTACATGACGGCGGATATAGCGGCCGCTCTTGCCTAAGACGTCCAGAGCAAACGCCACATTATCGTATGCATTCAATTTGTTAAGCAGTTTATAGTCCTGAAACACGATGCCGATCTGGCGTCGATACTTCGGAATTCTTCTCTTATGAAGTTTCGTAACATTCCTACCATTAATCGTTATAATGCCCGAAGTCGGGTTAATTTCTTTGGTTAACAGTCGGATGAAGGTACTCTTGCCGGCACCGCTTGGTCCTACCAGAAAGACGAACTCGCCTTTTTGTATATTTATGCTGACGTCTTTCAAAGCGACATTGCCGGTCGGGTACTTCATGGTGATGTTTTTAAATACAACCATTAAGCTCTCCTACAGGGGAAACGTGACCAAATTATAACTATTAAATTAGCACTACTCAACGTTTTTATTCGTTGAAGTCAAGTCATGAACGGTTGAATGAACAACCGAAGTTTGGCAAAGACTTGAAAATACTTGATTGCTAAAATAGTCGATGATTCCCTGATTTTGAAACATTTGTTAAAGCCAGGTTGAATATTACCCGGCTTTTAATCTACAGACTATTATACCACCCTTGTCAAATTATCGCAGTCTATCCCGGCGGCACCGTCGTATTATATTTCTTCTCGCTTATCCAGCCCCAGGCTGATCAGTGTGGCTACTTCGACATCCATGATCTGGACTCGGTTCAGCTCACCGAGTTTTGTGATCAGGCGCTCTTTATCAATGGCCCGAAGTTGCTCCAGTAATACCAGAGAATCTTTCTCCAATCCTGAAATCTCCTGATCGATCATGACATGTGTGGGCAGTCGTGACTTAGAGCGCGAGCCGGTGATCGGTGCAATAATGATCGTCGGCGAAAATTTATTTCCGGTATTGTTTTGAAGTACCAACACGGGACGCGTCCCGCGCTGTTCTGAACCGCGGCCCGGATCCAGGTCCGCTAAGTATATATCTCCCCGTTTGACTCTAAATGGCATCGTGACTCCTTTCCAGATACTCTCTCCGGACGCGTTTTCCTATGTTGGTAACGATCTCATAATTAATCGTATCAGCTGCCACCGCCAAATCATCAGCCGTGACATGTCGACCCATCAGCTCGACTTCATCTCCGACTCCGACTGCCAGGCCGGTGACATCGATCATGGTCTGGTCCATCGTGATGCGCCCGATTTGAGGTCGCAGCTCACCATTGATCCATACCATGACTTTAGTACTCATGTTGCGTTTGTAACCATCAGCATAGCCCACAGGGATTGTGGCTACCCTGGTCTGCTTTTCGGCAACAAAGCGATGAGAATAGCTGACGCCTTCCAACTCTTCTATTTCCCGGATATCACTGATTGCACTGACTAACTGCATGACAGGTTGCAAGCCTCGATCGGTCACTTCAGGAGAGGGGTTCAGGCCGTATAAGGCAATGCCGGCTCTGACCAAGGTCGAAAAGCTCAGATCCAAGCCCAGGATGGCAGCCGAGTTGGCAAAATGAACATGCTCAAACTCAGCTCCGGCCGATTCCAGAATGACGACCGCCTGACGAAATGCTTCCACCTGTTTTAAGGCCGACGTTTTATCTGCCTCATCGGCCCGCGCCAAATGGGTAAACACGCCGACCGGTTTGATTGCGACGATCCGCTTTGCCAAAGCCGGCAGGTCATTTGGCAGAAAGCCGACCCGGTGCATCCCGGTATCGATCTTGATGTGGCATAGACCTCTCAACCCATGGTTTTCCATGACCTCGAGACTGGCCAGGTTGTGGATCGCGACATGGATCTGATTCTCGTACGCCAACGGGATGTCCTCAGGCGATATTCCGCCTAAAATAAGTATCGAAATTTCTCGATTGGCCCGGCGCAGTTCAAGTGCTTCTTCCAGAGTCGCCACTCCAAAATAATAAAACCCCTGTTCTACCAGGCTATGTAATACTGGTACAGCTCCATGACCGTAGGCATCGGCTTTGATGATACACATCACCTCTCGGCCCTGGGCTTTTTGACTCAGCAACTTGGCATTGTGAGCCAGTTTGTTTAAATCGATCACGGCACGTGTTGCTCTCATTTTAGGATCACCATCCCTATCGCATAGTCTTTGTCGTGTGACATCGAGCATACTATTTCACAATAACCTTGCTCATCCAGCCGGGCTTTTGCCCGGCCATGAACAAGTATCAAGGGTGCTCCGGCTGAATTGCGCAGCACCTCTACTTCATTCAAATCAAACCCAACCACCCCGGTGCCCAGCGCCTTGGCGAAGGCTTCCTTGAGGGCAAAATGAGCTGCCACGGTCTGAGCCGGGTTTGGTTTGTCAAACAGGACCTGCTCGTTTTCAGTAAAGAATCGCCTGGTAAATCCGGGACGACGCCTGATCAATTGTTCCACCCGCGGAATGTGGCACAAATCGACTCCCAGGTTCATTGAGCGTCTCGATGCTTGAAGTACTCGCGGGCTACATTGGGAAACAAAGCATAACTAAGGACATCCTCCGGTTGTTTGACCAGATCACCCAGCTCAGCTTTCAGCTTTTCGAGTTGCGGCTCAAGGTGCTCTGCCGGTCGCTCGGTGATCGGCTCCTTTCCACTCAGGATCAACTGTTTGATATCCTCAGAAATCGCTGCCGGCGGTCGACCGTACATCCCACGGACATATTCCCGGATCTCTTTCGGAACCATGGTGTATCGGCCACCACTGACCACATTGGTCACAGCCTGGGCACCGACCAGTTGCGACGTCGGAGTCACCAGCGGCGGATATCCCAGCTCCTCTCGGACTTTCGGGATCTCTGCCAGAACTTTAGGCAACAGGTCGAGCTGATTGGTCAATGTCATTTGCGACACCAGGTTGGAGTACATCCCTCCGGGCACCTGATAATAGAGTGCTTTGATGTCCATGGTATAAACCTTGGGGTTGAGTGTGCCATCCGCCAGAAACTGATCACGAATCGGATTAAAGTAGTCCGCCAATTGCATCAGTACATCCATATCCAACTGAGGATCGTATTCAGTGCCTTTGAGTGCCATCGCCAATGCCTCGGTCGGCGGCTGGGATGTCCCGTTGGCAAAGGCCATCAACGCCGTATCGACGATCTGGGCACCTTCTTCGATCCCTTTGAGATACATCATGTCAGCCAGACCATTGCTCATATGAGAATGGAGTTCGACCGGTAGATCGACTTCCGCTTTGATCGCCCGGACCAGCTCGGCCCCGTCATATGGTAGCAACAGTCCGCTCATATCCTTGATACAGATCGAATCCGAACCCATCTGCTCCAGCTCTTTGGCCATCTGGACAAACTTTTCAGTCGTGTGTACCGGCGAGGTAGTATAACACAGTGCACCTTGGGCATGGGCTCCGGCTTCTTTTGTTTTTTGGATCGAGCGCTCAATGTTTCGAAAATCATTCAGGGCGTCAAAGGTGCGAATGATATCGATCCCGTTATCGACGCTACGAAAAATGAATTCATCCAGCACATCGTCGGGATAATGCTTATAACCTAATATATTTTGACCGCGCAGCAACATTTGCAGCTTGGTGTTCTTGACGTGTTTTCGGATAATGCGCAACCGCTCCCAGGGATCTTCCTTTAGAAAGCGCAGACTCGAATCAAATGTCGCTCCGCCCCACATTTCCAGGGCATAATATCCCACCTGATCGAGCATTTCCAGCGCCGGCTGCATCTGGGCTGTGCTCATCCTGGTCGCTATCAACGACTGGTGAGCATCCCGCAGTATCGTTTCAGTGAACTTTACCTGACTCATATTTGCATGTACCTCCTGATACGTTCAGTAACTTGTTCGGTCGTAAAACCAAAGTGTTCAAATAAATCCTTGCCGGGGGCTGATTCACCGAACCGGTCAAGGGTCAAGCTGTCTCCATCCAGTCCGAGGTAGCGATCCCAGCTTCTCCTGCTGGCTGCTTCGATCGCAAACCGCTTCCGGATATCATCCGGCAGGACCTTCTTTTTATATTCTTCGGGCTGTTGTTCAAATAGTTCCATCGACAACATCGAAACGACCCGGATTTGAATCTCTTCTTGTAACGCTTTTGCCGCCTCGACAGCCAGATATAGCTCGGAACCGCTGGCCATCACGATCAGATCAGGCTGTTGTCCCGTCTCATAGGCAACATAGCCACCGCGCAGACCGTCAGTCATATTCAGGCTCAGCTCCGGCAGGTTTTGTCTGGTCAATAAAATGCATGCCGGGCGATCGCCGCTAAATGCCTGGTAATAGGCGATGGCTGTCTCTGCACTGTCTGCCGGTCGAAAGACATGCATCCCGGGAATACTGCGCAGCATCAGCGCCTGCTCGATCGGTTGATGGGTCGGACCATCTTCGCCGACACCGATGGAATCATGCGTAAAGATAAACACACTCGGTATTTCCATCAGAGCCGCCAGACGGATGGCCGGTTTCATATAATCAGCAAAACTTAAAAAGGTCGACCCAAACGCACGATATCCGCCATGAAGTGTGATGCCGTTTACGATGCAGGCCATGGCAAATTCACGGATACCGAAATGAACATTGGCTCCGGTTCTGTTCTCCGCCGAGAAAAAGTCGGCGGAATCGATCGTCGACAGATTGCTGCCGGCCAGATCGGCACTGCCGCCAAATAGATATGGGGCATAGGGATACAGGGCGTTGATCATGGTCTGGCCATGCACCCGGGTCGCCTTCGAGACGGATTCAACAGAAAACAGCCCGTCGAGCATCCCTTCCCCGGGCTCTGTTTTGAGCCGGTCTAAGACTTCCTGTTTGTTGTCCAGGGCATTGAATCGCTCCATCCAGTCGTCATAGTCCCGTTGTTTTTGTTTTACGATCGTGGCATAGTTGTCCGCTACTTGTGGCGGAACATGGAATTCTTTGTCCGGATCCCAGCCGAAGGCCTGCTTGGTCAAGCGGGCTTCTTCCACTCCCAGTGGCGCACCATGAGCCGCCGAAGAGTCGGCTTTATTGATCGAACCATAACCGATGATCGTCTTGAGTTCGATCAATGTCGGCTTATCACTTGATTTGGCTTGATTTATCGCCTGATTGACAGCCTGATAATCATTACCATCCTCTACCAGGATAGTATTCCAGTTGATCGATCGGAAGCGTTGCTGGATGTCTTCGCTCCGGGCCAGATCGGTCCGTCCGTCGATCGTGATCTCATTCGAATCAAATAAGACGATCAGCTTGTTCAGCCGGAGATGTCCTGCCAGTGAACAGGCCTCATAGCTGACACCTTCCATCAAATCACCATCACCCACGATGACATAGGTATAATGATCGATCAAATTGTTTTCTTCTGTATTTAACTCAGCTGCCAAACGGGCCTCTGCCATAGCAAAACCAACCGAAGCGGCCAGTCCCTGACCCAATGGTCCGGTCGTCATTTCAACTCCCGGTGTGATCCCGTATTCCGGATGACCCGGAGTCTTGGAGCCGAGCTGACGGAAGTTCTTGATCTCTTCCATGCTCAGGTCATAGCCAAACAAATGGAGCAGGCTATACTGTAACATGCTGCCGTGACCGGCAGACAGGATAAACCGGTCGCGATCGAGCCAGTTGGGATCAGCCGGATTAAATTTCAAATGCTCTTTAAACAGAACATAGGCCATCGTCGCTACCCCCATGGGTAGTCCGGGGTGGCCTGAGTTCGCCCGGTTGACTGCATCAACTGATAAAAAGCGAATCGTTTCAATACTTCGTTTATCTATATTCATTCAAACCCTCCATTATCATCGTATACCCATTATATCAAAGCGGGACAGCCTTTGGGGGGTTTCCCGGCCGGAAAAAGTCAACCGAATAGATCAGCTGATCCAAATCGGAAAAGACCCCCGAAGAGGTCTTTTTCCGATTGAAACAACTTACTGAAAGGTGTTTTTAGATGTCTTCCGGTTTTGCCGGAACATTTTTGCTCTTGCTGGCAGCATACAACAGAGTAATACCGGTGTATGTTACAACAACTGTGACGAGCCATTTGAGCCAGTACAGCGGCATCGATGTGACCAGGTAGGCGGCGACAAAGACGCTGACAAAACCTAAGACGGTGATGGCTAAGGAAGCTTTACGGTTGTATGCACCTTCGCGGATGAATTTCACCGAAGCGACCGGCATCAAAAAAGCACAGCTTCCCATCATGATCGGGAATGCAGTTGCCGGACTCATGCCAAGTAGAGATACCAGAACCATGTTCGGAGCATACAGACCAATACCTGCGGTCATCAGTGCACCGAGGATAAAGTTACCGACAATACCGATGATCAGTTTGATACCGCTGAGACCGATAGCATCGCCACCACCCGGCATCCATTCCATTTGTTGAGCAAAGAAGATCACTGCGGCGACTAACAGGGCAACACCCATGACCAGCTGGATGCTTCTTTCGGGGAGC
This sequence comes from Tissierellia bacterium, assembly GCA_012799095.1. Taxonomy (GTDB): domain Bacteria; phylum Bacillota; class Clostridia; order Peptostreptococcales; family Acidaminobacteraceae; genus DUPT01. The sequence continues at coordinate 43,990 of JAAZLX010000151.1, read as the reverse complement.
TTGGAAATGATTCCGGCTCCTAAGTAAGCGCCTAAGGTTGCAGCAAGCAGCATCGAAACCAGAGTGATCGTTTCCACTTCGATCGCTGTGATAAAGATAAAGGCTTCCGTTACGACCGGGATAGTACAGGATACGTTGAGTGTACCGGGAATAATTCGGTCTTGAATTTGTTTAAAGCCACGTAGTAATGCGGTAGCCGGTGCAAATGATCCGATACCGAGTGTGTCGAAAAAGTTAACCACGAAACCAATAATACCGGATGTTACAAAGTTCGTTTCTTTTTCGAGATTGTCTTTGTGCTCGACCAGGTCTTTTGCAAAAACTACACCAAACCAGGCGGTTAATGCGCCGAGAGCTCCAAGAACTGCAGTAATCATAGAACCTCCTAAATTTTTATAATTTAAATCCGTGTTTTAATGGATCATTGTCATCAATGACCATTTGTGAAAAAGCGGTTATGTATGCACTGCCGGTAATTTCCGGAATGATGGCATCATATTCGCCAACCGTCGTCTTCTCGAGAGCCCGTCCAAAGAACAATGTTCCGGAGATACTCTCATAGGTGAATTTCGTATCCATGTCCAATTCGCCTTTTGATACCAGGGTCGCCATTTTGGCTGATGTGCCTGTGCCGCAAGGTGAACGGTCGAGCTGACCCTGACCGAAGACAACTACATTTTTGTAATCGGCGTCGGGATGTGTCGGTTCATCATAGATTTCAACCAGGTCCACTGTATTGATGGCCGGCAGGAGAGGATGTTCGACTTTAATTGTCTGATTGATTTTGTCGCGGAAGGCGATGCCGAATTCATTCAATTTAGCAGCATTTTCCGGTTTGATTTCAATACCGATCTGCTTGGCTTCAATAATGGCAAAGAAGCTGCCGCCAAATGAAATGTCAAACTTCAACTTGCCGTATTCGCCGAATTCCATCTCAACACCTTTGAGATAATGGAATGCCGGGACATTGACAAAGCTGACTTCAGTCACACGGCCATTTTCCACTTTGACATGGGCTTCGATCAGTCCGGCCGGTGCGTCCATCTTGACGATCGTTTCCGGCTCTACCATGGGTACGATTCCGGTTTCTACCGCAACAGTGGCAGCTCCGATGGAACCATGACCGCACATATTGAGATATCCGCCGCCGTCCATAAAGATGATGCCGAAATCGGCTTCCGGGTTGGCAGCAGCTGTCAATACGGAACCAAACATGTCATTATGGCCCCGCGGTTCCAGCATCAGTGCTGTCCGAATGTGATCGAGATGTTCGATTAAGTATTCTTTTTTTTCAATCATGGTATTGCCAGGAATTTGCGGGATACCGCCGACTACTACACGAGTGGGTTCGCCAGCCGTGTGGGAGTCAATCACCTGTATGCTTCTTGTAAAAGTCATTTTTTTCCTCTCATTTTGAGTTTAAGTAACGCCAGCGCTTTACGCGCATCGAGTGAGTCAACGGTATTTTCACCGACGACTGTTGTTTCTATCCCGGCTTTCGATTTGTTAAAGTCGACGATTGTCTGCATGTACTCGTTTTCGACCACAAATTTCGCCTGAGTCCCAATGAAGCTTAAGCCGACAGATGGGATGCCACGGCGTCCGATTTCCTCAAACGTCTGGGCAAAGTCGACGTGGGAGTTGCCCCAGCCGTCGATCGACACCAATACCCCATCGACCCGCATTGCTTCGAGCCAGGCACCTGTTCGGGCGGCAACATAATCCTTTTCATCATTCGATTGTGGTGTGCCCGATACGATAAACCCAACAAAATCAATGTCTTCATCGTTTTGAAACAGATCGAGCAATGGGTCTCGGAAATGGTGCAGACTTGTTTCTTTGGTTGATGGTCCTACGCCCATACTGTCCTCCTTAGGTCAATGCCCGAAGTGCGCCGTCACGGTATTCATTCGGGCTTAACATCACTGGAACACCTTCCATGTCAACAACTGATTTGCCTCCGGCATAGCCGGCCGGCTCTCTCGGTAACAGCAGGTTGTCATACATGGTTCCCTGGGCTGCGACCATCTTGACGATCGCCACCTTGGGTTTGCCGGTCCTGACCTGATCGACAAAAGTATGTCGCTCATCATAGTCATTTGGGCTGACCTGTTTTAACATCTCACGGATCAGTTGAACATATCTGTCCGCCTGGGCATGACCCTCATTGACCGCCTGTCGCAAAATCTGACTACCGGCCTTGAGTCGGACTTCGATATGAATGATCAAGTCGTTCTCTCCCGGCGTCCCGGCTCGGCCACGATACAGTTGCTCTGACAACAAACCTTCAGAACTTCCAAAGTTTTGGACCGATTCACCCGTTTCGTCGGCACCGGTGATCATGACATAAACCCCGGTCATTGTGTGAGTGATGCCATCCCCCAGTCGGCCTAATACCTTGGTCGCGATCGGCAGGATATCCATAATGCAATAAATCTGTCTATCCTCCCCGGGACGAATTAAGCTGACATCGAGGCTTTTGACATGCGGGTGATCGAGTAGGTCCGCATGAGTCCGTTTCGGCAGACTTAGTGTGTGATGGTTGTATCCTACCTTGTCGGACCATTCAATGTCTTGAACATGATAGGTTTTGATCACCAGCTTGCGTAATTGTTGATTCATCGATCCCCCAATAAAACCAGACCCCAGCCGCACCGCATGGTGCGGCTAGAGCTGACAAGTTAAACTTTTGCGACGTATTCGTAAGGCAGTGGAACGATTTTGCCGGCTGAAGGAATCTCAACCAGATACTTCAGGGCATCATGAACGATCGCCCGTTGCATTACGGTGTCATGCGGTGCTCCGGCATTCGCGCCCATCGGCACAAGAGGAGCAACAGCTCGCGGTGTTCCGCTTTGACGGACAACCGGAGGTAAAGCAGCAATAACTATAGTAGGAATCCCCGATTCCTCGATCGCACGCTGTACAATAACAGCACTGCGATGACAGGTGCCTCAGCCAGCCGTGAGAACGACGGCGTCGACGTTCTCTTCTTTTAACAAACGGGCAATTTCGGGACCGGTTTCGTTTTTAAACTTATCCTGGTCTCCGCCGCCGCCCATAAAGCCGAAGTGGACCGGAGCGATTTCCTTAATGTAACCTTCTTTGACCAGTTGACGCAGGGGATCGATCGGGAACATGCAGTTGATGTCCTTGTTGACGTCACCGTTGTCATATCCGCCATGAGATACCATCATGTCTTCAGCTGCGGCATCTCCCGGGATGATCCGGAACGAAAAATCTCCGGCCAGGTTGAAGCGTTTGTCTGTTTTTAAGTGAATTCCGGCAGCTGATGCCAGGGCAACCCGCATGTCTTTTAGTTCTTTGGTTACCGGAGCCCAAACTGGCGGAGGGGTGATCGGAACAAAAATTTCCGATTGCAACCCTTTATACTCTGAGTTCATTGTCCTTCCTCCTTTTTGGATCGTTTTAAGATATTGGCTCGATAATGCTCATCCGGCTCTTCTCGGAGGACTTCGGGAAAACTCATCCGAAAGCCGACCTCCTGGCCGATCGTAAGCTCATAATCGGTGATCACCATGCGACGAGGCAGTTTCATGTGTCCCAGACGACCTTTGAGATCGATCGAGACACTGCAATCATCGACTTCAGTGATAATGCCTTCGAAGTAATTGATTTTATCTTGATAGTTCATTATTCGACTTCGTAAATTTCGCGTCGTTTTCTGCTCTTCTCAAGTACTTGCTCATTATCTACCAGCTCTACCGTTTTGCCGGTAACATCCTCAATAATGTCAACATTGAGTTCTTTGACGGACGGATTCCACTTGCGTTCTGCCTTTTTGATCGTTTCACCGGCCATAACGGCTTTCAACATGGCGATCGCCCTGACAGCATCCTCATGACACAAGGTGTTGTTTGCCAGAATCTCGTTTTCAATTCCCTGTTTGCTCTTATTGAGATCGATCATGGCTGTCATATACTCGTTACCTGTGACCAATGCGCCTTGAACAGCACAATAGCTCAGACCGACGACCGGAATTCCCCGACTTCCGACTTGCTCATGGTGAGAGGCGAAGTCGATGTGGTTGTTTCCGAACCCTTCGGTTCCAATAAAGGCACCGTCAACATCCATGGTTTCAATCGTCATACCGAGACGGTTGGAGACATAGAACTTTTCACTATTGATTTGAGGTGATCCGACAAATACAACGCCGCACAGGTCGAGTTCTTCGTCTTGCATGGCTTCGAGTACGAGCGGTTCACGCCAGTAGTGACGGCTATTTTCCTTCGAGGCAGGGCCAATACAAGTCAAGGCATGGATACCACCATCAAGTACTTCAAGCGGGCTCAGTACGACCGGGAGGTTCCCCAGATCGACGTTAGGCTTCGCGCCAAGTACACCCACCGGCTCCATCGGAAGAATCAAGTTATCATGCATGGCGCCCTGGCCCATGATTTCTTTGATGATAACGACTTTTTTCTTGCCGGGACGACGGAATTGTTCCAATACTTCTTCTTCAACGACCAAAGAGTCGTCCAGTTTTTTCATTATTTCGCGGATTTCCTGGGTTACGTGGTCGACTGCTTTATGAGCGGCCAATGGTCCACGACGTTCCATACCGGTTCCGGCTTGAATGGTGACCTGGGCTTTAATGAAGATCTCGCCATGATCCGGTGCTCCGGGACGATTCCACATAATGTTACGATCCATTTCACCTTCTGATGAACCGAATTCACCGATCTGAACCCCATTTTCATCCGTTCCGGTCACGACAACGATAACGCCGTCGAGGACCCGGGTGACACCACTGCCCAGCACAGAGTCGCCTTCTTTGGTAGCGATGGGCTGAACGTCCATGATGGTTTCAGAATATTTACCATAGTCTTCTTTGGTGATGATTTCTATTTCAATATTTTTAACTAGACCATGATCATCAAATGCGCCTTTGGTAATGTCTTTGCGCAGATATAGTGTTGTTCCTTCAATCTTGGTTTCATCAGCCATTTCGACCTTATCGATTTGATAGTGTTTCTTGACTAACGAACGGAGCAGGCGAGCCTCACCGACAGCCGGAGCTGCTTGAACTGCTTCAGGTTGCTGTGCTTCCGAGGCAACGGCCAGGGGAGCTGCATCAGCCGGAGCTGCGGCAATCGCACCTGAGACTGATAGCGGGAATTCAAGGGTAATGTCTTTGCCTTTTCCAATGTGGATCTTGACCATGCCGGGTGAGCTGGTGGTCATGGTCGGAGCAGCAGAAACTACCGAAGCAGTTTGTTCTACTTCAGCAACTTCTTCTTTCTCTTCGGCCGGAGCTTTTTCAGCTGCGGCAAAGCCTTCCACTAAAGCCGGTGTCAGTGGTGTCAGCGAGTCCGCGGTTTCTTTCATGGTAGCGCCCATGACCTGTGACAAGGTCAGTACATCATCCGAAATCTCGAGAAGTCCTGAATCAACCAGGTCTTCGAAGATACCGGGATCTTCCAGATGGTCGGGACCGATGACAACACCCTTTTCAGTCCGGCAGCATAAGACAGCCGGGTCATTGGCATGTGCCTGAACGGTTTCTGCAGTTATCGACATGTCATTTCCTCCTTAATCTTTGGTACGGCGGACCAGACGTTCACCGGTAGCTCGAAGGACATGATCGGTCGTATGATATGTTTTTACTCCTAACCTAGGAGCAACTGTCATCACAGTATTCGTTCAGTCCCCGCACGTTCCGGCAAGAATGGCATCCATACCTTTTTTTCTCATAAGTAATATTTTTTCAGCTTGTCCCGGACAAACTCCGGGCAGTTCACAGCGGACACGTCCGCCGACTTCTGTCATTCGTTTACAATGTTCAACGGCTACGATTTCTGCTCCCATACCGGTAGCAATGTCGCGCATTCGCTGTTCACTGGCCCCGCATTCACAGACCAACAGGCCCATTTTAGACTTTTCGGTCGGAAATGGCATAGCCACCAGGACCGCTCCCATCGTCTTGGTTATGATCGATTCTTCACCGCCGGTGGCACCGGTAAACGGACCCCCCAGTACGATTTCTCCGTGTGGCTCTTGATAACCACCACACTCTTCGATCAATTCGACAACCCGTCGTCCAATCGGTTGATCTAAGAAGACCACTCCTGAATTGGCATTTCGAACTCGTCCCCCGACAGTCATGTCCTTGTCGATAAACGGCTTTCGTTCGTCGATCGCTTCGGCGATCCGCTTCAGCGTTTCAACATTTTGGATCACAGCATGGGCCACACTTGGCAGAGCACCCGGTTCCAGTTCCACGCCCAGGATTTCACGTACGATGACGCGCTCATCCCCGGATGGATACATATCGGGTAGAATTTTCAGTTCAAAACCACCAACTTGATCTTTGACTTTTTTGATGGCTTTGATTGCCTGAGTATATTTGGCTTTGATCGCCACATAAGCGTGCTCGGCTGAAATCATTTTCTTGGCATGCAAAAGACCCGAAATCACTTTTTCGGGTTCTGTTTCCAACATGGTTATGTTGTGATGCAATACCGGCTCACATTCAGCGGCATTGGCTATAATGTAACCACCGGGCAATGAAATATTCAGCTTGACATGCGCAGGAAAACCGGCACCACCGGCGCCGACGATCCCGGCAGCTTCAACCATGTCCAGCAGATTATCACTTGCTTCGATAGGCAGAAAACTGTCGGTCTTTTCCCCGTCAATTTCAATGTACTCATCAGTTACAGCCACGACTTCTCCACTTAAGGAGCTATGTATATTAGCGCCCAGACCTTCGCGTTTGGCAATACGCTGTCCGCGTTCGACCTGGTCACCTACTGAGACCATTGGACTCGATGGTGCGCCAACATGCTGTTTGAGTAATAACTTAACTCTCACGTTGTCACCTCCTTTCACTGTTTAATAGAAGCAAATATCATGCCAATATTTTTTTACAGTGATTGCAAGGGTTTGACGAGTTTGACTTTATTATGGGTGTCAAGTTTTTGACGGTTTATGATCTAATACTCGCAAAAAAAAGTAGAAAAGTTCATTTTCCATCGCGTTTGCACGATAGTGTAAAGTGTTTAGACACCGTCAGAAATTAGACATCCAGATTGTATTTACTCAATTTATAATATAGTGTCGGTCTTGAAATACCTAAGATACGGGCCGCTCTGGCTTTGTTCCCGTCGGCCTCTTTTAGTGCCTTTTCGATCATCATCTGCTCCAGGTCAGCCGCTGAGCTGGCCAGTTCCCGCCTGTTAGACGAAGTTGTGTCCTGAGATCGGCGGATATGGACCGGCAATAGATCGATCGTTAAACGTTCATCGGCAAAAATGACCATCTGCTCGACAACGTTTCTCAGCTCGCGGATATTTCCCGGCCAGGAATAACGCATCATTTGTTCTATCACGCCAGAATCGATCGGTTTGATCGGTTTCATATTGTCATGACTGAATTCCTGGAGATAATGCTGGACAAACAGCGGAATATCCTCCGCCCGTTCCTTCAAGGACGGAATATCCAGTGCGACTACATTGAGACGGTAAAACAGATCCTCTCGAAACTTCCCCTGATCGACCAATTCTTTCAAATCGCGATGGGTAGCACTGATGATCCTGACATTTGTTTTGATCAACTGATTGTCCCCGATGCGGGTAATTACTTTATCTTGGATCACCCGGAGCATTTTTGCCTGCATACTGAGTGGCATGTCACCGATCTCATCTAAAAACAATGTACCGTTATTGGCTAACTCAAACTTGCCTACTTTGCCTTCATTGAGCGCTCCGGTAAAAGCGCCGGCCGCATAACCGAACATTTCCGATTCAAATAAGCTCTCGGGGATAGCTGAACAGTTGATGGGAACAAATAAACCGTTTCTCCCGCTGGCGGCATGGATCGAGCGGGCAAACAACTCTTTTCCGGTACCGCTTTCACCGGTGATCAAAATCGAGGAATTAGTCGGCGCTACGGTTGCGGCCAGTTTGATGACATCGGTTATTTCACTGCTCGTACCTATTACCGCATCAAAGTTGTAAGCCGTCTCGCTCAATTTGGCAACTTCATCTTGTAAAAATTCCAGACGGTTTCTGGTGTCAGCCAGTTCGTTGGTCAGATTCATGACATCAGTGATGTCGCGATCGGTAGAAATAGCCCCGATCAATTCTCCCTGGTTATATAGTGGGGCAGCAGAGATGTTGACCACCGTCCCCTTGCGCGGCGAGTGGATCGTATTGTCGACTGCTTTTCCGGTCTGAAGGACTTGACGTAACAATGCACTGGGGAATTTTTCATCGATCGGCCGGTGTAGAATTTCTTCCGGCGGTATTTTGTACAGCCGTGCGGAATGATTGCTCCAGGTAACGACAATTCCATCACGGTCGACGACACAGACTCCTTCGTGAATTTCATCCAATATTTTAATATAGGTATTTCGTATCTGCTCAATTTCCTGATAATAGTAGGTCATAATGTCGATCGTTCGAACGATACCGACGATCACCCCATCTTGAATGACCGGTAAACGGCCAATGCCATGTTCACGCATGATATTGCGGGCTTCTTCCGCCCGTGCCTTGGGATGTATCGTCACCAGCTCCCGCAGGAACTGTCGATGAAGCGGTTGACTAAGATCGTTCGGTAAATGAACGTTTGAACGGGTTATGTCAGTCACCGTGATAATTCCTACCGGCTTTGATGTGGAACCGATGATCAATTCATTGACTCCGTCTGTATTCATCGTCACCAAGGCATCGTAAATTGTCTGATCAGGATCGATCTGGCTGATTTTCGTGCTCATCATGGCTTCGACTGTCAAGTCTTGAATAATTGTCAGCATGTCTACTCCATTTCATAATATTATATCAATAATCCACTTCTATGAGTTTATCACATCCATCGCACAAGTGATAAGAAAGTTGACGCTTATTTATTTCGATCGATTTCAGGGTAAGACTTAAGTAGACAAAGGAGGCTACCATGATCCATTCCTGGGAAATAGGATTGCGTCTGTTCTTGGCTGCATTAGCCGGAGGTATTGTTGGTCTTGAGAGAGAACGAAAGGGCCATCCCGCCGGTATTCGGACCCACATGTTATTGACCATGGGGGCAGCCTTGATCATGTTAATATCTGTTGATGGCTTTGATCGATATGGTACGGGCGATCCTGCCCGACTGGCAGCTCAGGTCGTCAGTGGCATCGGTTTTTTATGCGGTGGTACTATATTGCGAACAGGAGGCAGTGTTCACGGATTGACGACCGCCGCTTCGCTTTGGGTTTGTGGCGGGATCGGGTTGGCCGTCGGTATCGGCTATTATTTTGGAGCTGTCATGATGACACTGTTAGTCGTGATTACTCTGGCCCTCCTGGCCCTGGTGCAAAAAAAGATTTTCTTCAAGTTTCAGATGATCCTCTACGTCCATGCCCAATCCCCGCAATCGATCGCCGATTTAGCCCATTTGTTTCGGGAGCTTCATGTTGAATTGAAAGATATGGCCATCGAAATGCCCGACGGACACGAAAGAAAGTTGACTTACTATCTAACGGTCGACCGTAATTTCAACCGCAATAATTTGATTGAACGGGTCAGTCAGCTCGAGGGAATACTCAGCACATCCTGGGAAGACATCTAATTCCGATCTGCTCACGCAAAAAACCGCTGAAAACAGCGGTCTTATTTTTTTGCTTACTCAATGATGTTGTCTATTCCACTTCGACAAAGCGACCCAGTCTGACGAACCAGATCAGCTTACGCGACACCTGTCGTCGGGTGATCGCTTGATAGGCTTCGGCATAATATTCGACTTGGCGTTGATAACTCTCGAGATAGGCCAGGGAGACATCGGTTTTATAATCGATCAGAACATCACCCTGTGGCAACTCCAACACCATATCGATGATACCCTGGACCAGGGTTTCCTCCCCATCAATATCCATTCGGTAGACAAAAGGCAGCTCCCGTTTGATCCGACCGGCCTGTAACAGATACTCCTGCATCAAATCGTGTTGAAGAAAACGTTCCAACAGTGCCCGGTCCTGGAAGTCTTCCAGGATTTTTTCTTCCTCCAGCAGTGTGAGTGAACCGTCGATATCGTTGAAATCGATCCATTCCATCGCCTTGTGGAATTGGATCCCTTTCTCAATTCCACCGATCAGTTCCTCATCAAAGGTTTGACGGACCCTGGGTACGACCACTTCACGTTGGATCAAACGCGTGACAGAATATTTGCTGTCAGCCACTCGTACCGGCAATTGCCTCGGCTCGATCACAACGCCACTGGAAGTGATACTGCTCGGAACCACCTGTGGCATCATGACGGCCAAATCATTCGGATCGATCAATCGATACCCCGGACAACAGTGTCCCTGGGCATCGATCACCTCAGAGCCCAGAATCAGACTCCAATAATTGTTGCATTCTCGCAGACTGTTGAGGCTGTGCGGTGCTGCGGTCTGAAAAGCTTTCTCCAGGTCAGGTACGACGGTCGACAAGATCAAGCGTTTCTCCGCCCGGGTCATGGCTACATAGAGCAGACGGATCTCCTCCTGGCGGGAGGCCGATCGCAAATCCAGCTGAAGCAGCTTCTTAAACAGCGGTTGACGACTGGTCCTGTCTGTCAGGTCGACCTGATTCATGACAGCCCGATTATCACTGACGATCACCTTTTGCGCCAGGTCACGCTCGTTGAACCGTCGGTGCAGTCCGGCGACAAACACTACCGGAAATTGTAGCCCCTTTGACTTGTGAATACTCATCAAGCGTACGGTATCAGCATCCTCCGGGATGATCCGGGCTGCTTCGATGTCTTTATCGACTTGCATGATCCGTTCAACATAACGCAAAAACTTGCTCAGCCCGACAAATGATGTCTGTTCATATTCACCGGCAAGGCGGAACAATAGCCGGACATTGGCCAGTCGCTGTTTGCCGTCGGGCATCAACAGAATGAAGGGCTCGTAATTGGTCTCGTAATAGATTTCCTGTAACAGGGCATCGATTGTCAAGGAGCGACTGTGACGGCGGAAGGTTTCCAGTTCATCCAGAAATACTGCCAGTTTATGCTGTAATTCTTTGTCGAGTTCCTGACTCAGGACTGCTTGATGAAAGGGAACCTTTGGCACCTGATGGCGTATATCTAACAGATCCTGGTCGGTCAGGCCGTAGCGCGGCAACCGCAAGACACTCAACAGAGGAATATCTTGACGAAAATTATCGATCAGTCGGAGATAGTTGATCAGGATCTCGACTTCCAGGCTTTTAAGATACGCACTGGAATAATCCAGCATCAAAGGAAGGCCGGCTTCCTTGAACTGCTTGATTGCAGTATCTGCCATAGCAGACGGTGCCCGCATCAGTATCACCATATCGCGGTAACGATAGCCTTCTTGATGAAGCAGCTGGATCCGTCGAATCATGTTGTCGATCTCGGCTTGCTCCCGTTCGACCGTCTGAGCTTCTGTCAGCATAATTTCTACATCATCTTCCAGGTGTGATAAATCAACATTGCCAAATTCCAGGGCGGACTTTTCATCATAGGCGATGCCGCCGTAGTCCGGTAACATGATCGCTTGAAATATCCGGTTGACCCCTTCAATGATCGGTTTGGCGGAACGGAAATTGCGATTGAGATCGATCCGGACGGACTGCTGATCAGGCTGGGAATAATCATGAAACTTTTTCAAAAAGATCGTCGGATCGGCTTGACGGAAACGATAAATGCTCTGTTTGATATCACCGACCATAAAGACATTATCAGGTCGTTTGATGCATTCGATCAGACCTTCCTGTATCGGGTTGGTGTCCTGATATTCATCGATAAAGATATAATTGAAACGTTCGCGATAACCCTGGGCGATTTCCGGATTTTGGACCGCTCGAAGTGCGAGGTGCTCAACATCGGAGAAGGACAGCATATTCATCTCTTTTCGCTTTTGAAAGAAACGTTTATTAAATTCTTCAGTCAACTGGATCAAAGCATCCATCCGGCTTTGCTGTGTCTGATAATTCGACATCATGTCGGTGAAATCTCCTTCTGCCCGGAGATTCTTTTCAAACTCACGCGCCATCTTAATATAGCGGTCTCTGATCTTTTTTAAGTTGATATTCGCCTCGACCAATAAGGGGTCTTCCTTTTCGGCTTTCGACAGGACCGGATAACGGGTAAATACCAGCTCAGACTGTTGAATCGTAGCCTGATCCGATATGATCGTCTGTCTGGTTTTTTCATTGAAACACAAATCTTCAGCCTGATCGAGCAGGGCATCGATCTCATCATGATACTGATCGATAAACTGATCGAGCTTATCACGCCAATAATTCATATCAGTAAAACCGTCTAATATCTCAGTGATCGCCTGATCACGGTCGACTCGATTGTTCAGGTAAGTGTCCAATTGCAGGACCGTTTCACGTAGACCCCAGTCACTTCGGTCACTCCCAAATACTTCGACCAGATCTAAAAATGAGTTGTCACCTGTTTGATAGTGCTCCTCAAACAGGTCATTCAATTCATCATCCTGCAAGATAGCTAATTCATTTTGATTGCCGATCCGAAAAGCCGGATCAATGTTCAAATAGAAGAAGTTATCCCGGACGATCGCATTACAAAACGAATCGATCGTTGATATCTGGGCGGTCGCAAGACGTTTTTCCTCACGTCGAAGACGAGGCTGATGTTGAATCGCCCGGCGGATTTTTTCTTTCATATCTTTGGCGGAAGCTTTGGTAAAAGTAATAATAAGAAAATCTTCCAAAGAATGACCATCGATCAGAAGACTGATGATCCGCTCGGTCAATACTGCTGTTTTGCCTGATCCGGCAGCAGCAGCAACCAGGATATTTCTCCCCCGATCAGTTATGACTTGTTGTTGTTGAGCAGTCCACTTCATTGTCACCTCTTGACTAATATATTATCATGTAAAAATCGACAGATATACTGTCCGGGTCCGTCCATTTAAGTGTATAATCAAAGTCGCGCTTATGTTAATATAACGTTGAGTACAACCAATTATTCATTTTATGACAATAACTCAAGTAAGTATAGGAGCAGTTATGTGGGTCAATATTGTCCTCGGAGCAATTTCCGGTCTGGGACTGTTTTTATTTGGTATGAGCCTGATGTCGGACGGGTTGCAAAAAGCAGCCGGACGCAGGTTGAAAGGCTTTATCGAACGGATGACTCGTAATCGTCTGATTGCGGTGTTTGCCGGTACTATCGTCACCATGGTCATCCAAAGTTCCTCTGCCACCTCGGTCATGGTGGTCGGTCTGGTCAACGCCGGGATCATGAGATTATCCCAAGCGGTCGGTGTCATCATGGGGGCCAATATCGGGACCACCATCACCAGCCAGTTGATTTCTTTCGATATCTATACATACGCACCGATCTTAGTCATGGCCGGTATGATCATCAAGATGTCTTCGAAGATCGAGTCCAGAAAGCACATTGCCGACATTTTGGTTGGTCTGGGTATTCTGTTTATCGGTATGAACCTGTTGCAGGGCTCGCTCTCTCCCCTGCGCGAGGTCGAATGGTTCCGCGACTTATTGGTCAGTTTCCAATACAACCCGATCATGGGGATCTTCACCGGGTTCGCCCTGACCTTGATCCTGCAAAGCTCTTCGGCATCGATGGGTATTTTGGTCGCGTTAGCCGGAGAAGGTCTGATCCCTCTCGGATCAGCTCTGTTCATTATGTATGGCGACAATATCGGCACTTGTACCACCGCTCTGATTGCATCGATCGGCTCTTCGACCAATGCCAGACGGGTCGGTGTGGTCCACTTGATATTCAATATCATCGGGACACTGATATTCTCTCTCGTTCTGGGACCGCATATTGCTCGATTAGTAACAACGATCGATCCCTTGCTGGTTGCCCGACAGATCGCAAACGCTCACACCTTATTTAATATCATCAACGTGATCATCCTGTTCCCGTTTGGTGGAGTATTGTTATGGCTCGCCACCTTATTGGTTCCCGAACGCGCGATTCCTGTCCCGACTATTACCACTCACCTTGATCCCCGGGTCTTAAAAACCCCTTTTATGGCCACCCAAAACGCAGTCAAAGAAATGGCCCAAATGGCTATACTGTCCAAAGATACCCTGGATTCGTCACTTCAGGCGTTGATCACCAAAGATAAAGATATGATCATGACCACGATCAACAATGAGCAACGGATCAACCTGATGGAAAAAGAAATCTTTCAGTACTTGGTCGCGTTGTCCAATACCCCGCTCAATGCAGCGGACCGGCAGATGATCGACTCACTGTTTCATACCATCAATGATATCGAACGGATCGGGGACCACGCAGAAAACATATCCGATTTGGCAACAGCTTTTATCGATAATGAATTGCAGTTTGATGAGGCCTCCCTTAGCACGATCCATCATGCTCATGAGCGCATCATGACCGGGATCGATCTGGTGATTGCTTCCATCCAGGAAGGCAATCTGGAAAAAGCCCATCAAGTGATCGCGATCGAAAAAGAATTTGATGGTTTTGAAGCATCATCGCGTAACAATATCGTCGGACGGATGAACCACGGTGAAACTTCAATTGACACAGGCTTGCTGCTACTGGATATGCTAAGCAACCTGGAGCGGGTCAGTGACCACTTTAAAAACATTGCTCAGGTGGTAGTCCGACTGGATGGTCAAACCCGGTTCTCAGCACTGGCTCCGGCCCAAGAAACCACAGTATAAATAAGATCAGGAAACGACGGAGTAGCTTGCAGGAGCTACTCCGTTTTGTCGTTTTCAGTCATCAGTCTGGCATAGATGTCATCTTTTTTCAGCTTCTCGACTCGTTCTTCAGAGAATCCTTTTCTCATTCGGTCAAATCGACAGATAGCACTGTATTCACAGTAATCACAAGCCAGGTAGGTCGTTCGGATCGGCTTGATCGTGATCTCCCCCCGATCGATCCGGTCAATATACGTCTGACTGATCCGCCGGACCCGCTTGGTCAAGCGATCCATCATGTCATCGCTGATGTGTTCAGTCGGCAAAAAAGGAACATCCCCACCGGTATCCAGTCCGGTAATGTCACCGGCTGTGATCCCACTGAGACGGAGTTCTTTTTCCCGGTCTTTGGCCTGGTCGACGATCGGATCTTTGATATTAAAATAAAACAGTCCGGCCGGCTCAAGGCTCTGTTCTGCCCGGAAGGCGTCGGCATACAGGGTCAATTGAAGATCGATCCCCTGATAGATGCTGTTGAGATCAAACGTCTTGGATCCCGTTTTATAATCGATCACCGTAAAGCGGTTGTCCTTGATATCGATCCGGTCGATTTTTCCTCTCAGATCAAATTTATCCAAGCCGACCTGTATCGTCTTCTCAAAATAGGTCGGGACAAATTCACTTCTTTCTATATTGTCGATCAAAACACCGATGACAAAGTTTGCGATCCGTTTGGCCCGCTCAATGAAATACCGGCTGGCAGCCGTATGTGAAAATCGCTCAAATTGCTCCAGCTGGAGGATATTGGCCATCTCGACCTCGATCCACTCCACCATTGATCGACGGGTGACACGTTGTTCATGATACGCCTCAAGTGCCCGTTGGATCAACAGATGATACAGATCACCGATATCAAAATGCTCGACTACAAACTCCCGTCGAATGGTCGGCTTTAGGTCATAGGTCACAAAATAGCTGTAGGGACAGCGGCGAAACTTTTCCAGGCGAGAGGCACTGGCTACAGTTTTTCGTTCCTTTCGGTCGATTGGCGGTGTCTCGACCGGACTAAGCAGGTTTTGTTGGATCTGATCGATCTCAGCTTGAGTGACCTGATGGATGCGTTCTCTGCGACCTTCCCGAATGGCTTCGACGGCATAGCGAAATGCCGTGTCAGGATGTTCCTGATAATGATGCTGCAATCCTCGCTCTATAGTTGCTCCGGTCAAGCCGATCGCCCGGTTGATATACAGGGAAGGGGTCATGGTTTCAGAAGTGTAATTACCTCCGGCATACGAAAAGACCAACTCATCCTCTACCAGAGACAAGGCGATAAACTGATCCAATATATCGAGATTTTCATTGAATTCCGGTGTATCAAAATAACGATAGCCGAAGTCTTTGATCCGGTATTTCTCTTGATGCTTTAGTAGGCCTGTATCGAGGTAATCCCTTGGGACTACGCCTTCTGCCATCCCGCAAAAATACATCACCCGGCACGGTGCATGGGTACTGCGATGCAGGGTCGCCAAGGTGATACGTCCCTCGACCGGAGGGATGATCCCGACATTCAGATCTTTGATGGCTGAGTCAAAATAGCCCTTGTACTGGCGAAAGCCGATCTTTTTATCACCGGCGACTTTCTTGAGTTGAGCCAAGGCTTCGATCAACAAGTTCCACACCTGGGTGATGATCAGCATTTCCTCGGTTTCCGACCGTTGTTCGTGGATCTTGACCGCCTGTTCGATCCGTTCCGGATAGCGCAGCATAACAAACAGTTCCCTGAGTCCATCACAATATTCTCCGATGGTATGGCGCTGTTTGAAGTACGCTTCGCTTTTGATGACCTGATCAAGAAACTTGAGCCGCATGGCTTCCATGTCTTCATCAGCCAAAGGCTCACGAAAACGTTTCTGATTGACTCCGGTTTCGATCAGGTAGTTTTCAAATACATCCAGATCATCCCAGGCTTCTTCACTCAAATAGCCTTTTAAAAAGCTGATGACATCTTCTCTGCGATAGCCGTCGAGGTAGACATTCATCAGAGCCAGGATGCTCTTGACCACCCGGTTCTGCACGATCGATTTGCGATCATCACTGAAAACCGGCAGACCAAGTTGAGAGAATACACTCTTGACTGTAAATTCATAGTTGTCGAGATCTGCCGCAATAATCCGGATATCTTCTAATGACAAGGTCTCATCATGACGGAGTTTTTGAAGGATATCCAGTCCGATAAATTCTACTTCCTCATAGGGATCTTCAGCAGCAAACACTCGAAACGGGGCATTGACTGTTTCCGGTTCGATCGCGTGAAGGTTTTGCGCCAGTCGTCGAATCGGCGTTTCTGGTGTTTTTATCTCGATCACTTCGACCGGACCGAATGTATCTGCTAACAGTCCGAGGGTTTCATGTGTCACCTGATAGATCCACGGTTTATCGGCTTCGTATGGCAAAGCGATGCACAGCCGTTTGGTGTGAGCATCGATCGCTTTCAGCATACGCAGGCTTCGGGCATCAAAATGTTTAAAATCGACCAGCCATACTTCTTCCGGACTGTATAGCCGGAAACGATGTCCTTGTTGTTCGAACAGTTGGAGTTGTTGCTCCTGATCAAAATATTCTCCGCCGATCCGCTCCTGATACCGTTGGTAAATCAAGTGGAGATCGACCAGTTTGTTATAAACCAGAGAATTCTTGTCTTGCTCCTGAGCCAACTCAAGCAGGACCTCAGGTCCGACCTGATCACGACTTAACCGATCGATCGTCGACTCGAGCTCTTCATAAAACCCGGCTTGATCGATCCGGCGAAACACCTGCAATCGATCTCCCAGTTCGTCGATGATGTCGCGATACAGCATCTTTTTGCCGATATCACCGATAAGATCCTGCTCCGGAATAAAAATATCACGACTTAATTTTGTCAATAGATGGTTGAGGCTAGTCACCTGTACATCGATCATTCCGGGCAGATCCAGCATATGGATCATCTGTGATTCATATGCCAGCGTACTTTGCTCCGGGGTGATCACAGTGACCTCACCACCTCTATTGATCTCTTGAAACAATTGTTTTCGTTTTAGAAAACTGTCGGGACCGATATATACTTTCACATCGCCTCCTGTCATTACGATAATTGTATCATAGCTCTCTTGAGTTGTTTCACTCTCCGCTGCTCGACAGCGGTTGTATCCGGCTATTATTTCAATTAAGATAGAGGGGTAATAATACACGAAAGGATGTCTATGAAACAATTTCTGGCTGTCGTGCTATGCCTCCTGGTAATGCTCAGTCCCATCATGAGTTCGCCGGCTATGGCAGACACGGCGATCGATATCACCAATCTGATGGGCTACCCGGTCGACCCTGCGTTTCAACCCAAAGGCGGCTCCATCGTCGTCGATGCAGCAACCGCTCAAATAATATGGGCTGAAGATATCCATAAACCATGGGCTCCGGCTTCGTTGACCAAGTTGATGGTGCTGTACCTGGCGTACCAGGCCATCGACCGGGGTGAATTTGACGAGCAGACAATGGTCCGTGTCACGCCGGAAATATCACAGCTATCGGCATATACTGAATTGAGCAATAACTGGATGCCGGTCGATGCCGAGTACAGTGTATCTGAATTGATCGACCTACTGATCATACCGTCCTCTGCTGCAGGCACTATGCTTTTGGTCTATCAGATGGGTCTGACTCATGGTGAGATCGTCGATCTGATGAATCAGACAGCCAAAGATTTAAATATGAAGCAAACCCATTTCCATAATGCCATCGGCGCACCCAATGCCGTATTGGGCCCTTTTTTACCTGAAGGCAAGCCCCCTGAAGGGGACAATCAGTCTAACGCGCATGATTTTGCTATTCTTTCGAGCCAATTGGTCAAAGAATTCCCCCGGGTGTTAAATCATTCTTCCAAACTGACCACGGTTGTCCGACCGGGCACCGCTCTGGAAGACTCCTTCACCACGTTTAATTACTCCCTGCAAGGGGCAGCCTACGGTCTGGAGGGCCTGGATGGTCTGAAAACAGGTTCCAGCGGACCGGCAGCTTACAACTTCACCACAACAGCTCAACGAGGCGACACCCGCCTGGTCGAAGTGGTGTTAGGTGTGGGCGATTGGTTTATCAAAGAGAGTGAGACCGTTCGTAGCTTGATTGGCAACTCTCTATTGGAAAAAGCTTTCCGGGAATACGAATACCGCCTGGTTTTACCCAAAGGTGAACATACCATCAACGGGCAGACTATTGTTACCGAAGATGATTTTTATGATACCGTGCCCAAGAATCAAGATATTACCTTTGATCTGCAGCCGTCGAACCCCGGACCCGACACCGGTCGATTGATCGTCGATCTCGAGCGTGAATATCTGGCCGGCTATCAGGCGCCAAATGTCGCTTATCAGGTAGTTACTGAGCCCGAACCGGAACCGATCATCCCGGAACCGGAAATGCCTGAAACAAGCGAACAATCGATCGCCGATCCGTCTGATCCACCTGAGGACGCCGGTAATACCGGAGTGAAACGAAGCATTTTCACTCTCAGCCTGTATCTGGCTGCTTTACTGATCCCACTATTCCTGCTACGAACGCTGGTCCTGAGATTTTTGCGGCAACGTCTCAAGTCGAACAAACGAAAGAAGCGTCGCTGATGGAGTTATGGGACGCCCGATACGCCGATGGCAGCCTGGCCGGATTCGACCTGATCCGAGATCGCGAGATACCTGAGGGTTATTACCATTTGGTTGTGGAAGTGATCGTCCGTCATGTTGACGGTACCTTTTTACTGGTCCAACGGGATCATACCAAACAGATATTTCCCGGATGGTATGAAGTGTCTGCTTCAGGCAGTGCGTTAAAAGGAGAAACCGCTCGTGAAGCCGCCTGCAGGGAGTTAGCCGAAGAAACCGGCATCACCTCAGGTGAGTTGTCTGAGTTGGGCCGTCAGTTGACCGATGTCGGAGCAATTTTTGTCAGTTTTTTTTGTCTGACAGACTGGCCGAAAGATCAGATCGTCCTGCAGGCCGGCGAGACGATCGACTATCGTTGGATCGATCCGGCAGCTTTCGCTGATTTCTTTCACAAAGAGATGATCCCATATCAGCGGGAAAGGCTGACGCCACACTATAAACGATTATTCGAATGATCCGGGGTTGCCCGGATTTTTCTGTTAAGGAAAAAACAGCCCTTCGGCTGCTTTTGTCGCTCAATCCAATTCGATCCGGTAGGTAATCGCGTCGTATCTTTCTCCCCTGACATAACGGGCCCGTCTTTTTCGTTCGACTTCTCGAAAACCCACCTTTTGAGCCAGTCGAACCATCGGCAGATTGCCTGACCAGGTCTGACAATAGACTTCCTTATATCCGATTTTTCGGAAATAAGTCAAAAAAGCTTGCAGTGCTTCCTGCCCTAAGCCGTGCCCCCGGTCGGATCGTGATGGAATGACTACGCCAATGGCTATTCCATGGACATTGATGCCCGGTGTCCACTCGAATTGATGATCGATTTCATAACTGTTGACCCAGCCGATATGGCGATCGTTTTGTTTGTGAATGATCTCAAAGCCGGATCGAAATCCTTTCTCATCTGAATTGAGCCGCTGCATTCTCCGGATAAGCGACTGTATATACCCCTGACTTTCAAGTTCCAGTTCTGTCTGATCCAGATCAACATATTCCCAGGGGGCATCCCACTCTTTCCATTCGGTATCGACCAGCTCCCAGTGGCGCCGCATACTGATATCGTCCGGCACCATGTCGCGTAAATATACTTGTAAAGCTTCCATTCTCATTTTTCATTTTCCTATAGCTAACAAATCCATCACTGAAACGTCTGATACTCTCAGGCTTATTTTATCACTGGTTAGAGCAATATCCTCACGAAAAAACGGCCCTCAGGCCGTATTTCTATTGCTGTCGCTCGATCTGCTGGCGTAGCCAATCAAGCCAGGGTTCCATGCCTTCTCCCGTGCGGGCTGATATAGGAAGTATGATCGCCTCCGGATTTCTAAGTCGAACATTGTCTTTAAATCGCTCCAAATCAAAGTCAAAATGCTCAGCTACATCCATCTTGTTGACTAAGACCACATCGGCAACAGCAAACATCAGAGGATACTTCAAGGGCTTGTCGTCTCCTTCCGGGACACTTAAAATCATGGCATTCTTGGTCGAACCGGTATCAAACTCCGCCGGACATACCAGGTTGCCGACATTTTCCAGCACGATCAGGTCGAGGTCTTCGCGGCCCAGAGCATCGATTCCCTGACGGGTCATTTCGGCATCCAGATGGCACATCCCTCCGGTGTGGAGTTGTACCACTCGAGCACCGGTTTGTTGAATGGTCCGGGCATCAACATCGGAATCGATATCCGCCTCCATGATCCCAATTTTCATTTCATCCTGCAGCCCTTTGATCGTTTGTACCAAGGTGGTGGTTTTACCCGACCCGGGTGCACTCATCAGGTTCAACAGAAATACTTTTTCCTGCTTCAGACTATCACGCAATTCCTGTGCCTTTTGATTGTTCTGTTCGAATACCCCTTCTTTTATTTCAATAATTCGGACTTGATCCATTTTTTCCTCCTTCAGCCACAACTATTTCTTTAATTGAGAATTCCCGACCACTCAGTTCATCAAAGTTCATCTGATGACAGTTGGGACAACGGCCCTCATCCTTCATCAGGTGATATACGATATCGCACTGACGACAGCAACCATTAGCCGGTATCATTTCGATCACCAATTCCGTATCAACAAAGTCGGTCCGGTCGACAGCCACTGGATAACACTCGCGTAAAAAATGAGGAATAACGGTGGCGATTTCGCCCACCTGAAGCACAATTTTTTCGACTCGATCGACTTGATGCTGTTTTGCTACCGCCTCGACCCGTTTAATCACCTCGAACATGATTCCCAGTTCATGCATTCCGCTCACCCATCAGTCGCTTCTTGGTCTGATGAATGAACCGCTTGCTTTTGGTTTTTAAGACATTTCGAATTACATACGGCTTTAGCTTTGTCACATGGGTGCCTTCGACATCAGTCACTTTTTCCAAATGAATCGCATCGAATTTACATTTGGTAGTGCATTGACCGCATCCAACACAAACATACGGGTCGACATACACCCGGCCACAACTTAAACAGCGATCACTTTCCTGTAGGATCTGCTCCGGTGTAAAGCTTTTGGAGAAATCACGGAAGCTTTTTCGGGTCGAATCATCATGGACTGCATAAGCTTGCTGACGTGGCTTCATATCAAATCCGCTCAGATCGACATTGGCTTGATCAAACGCCCGATAGTCGCGCTTGGTTCGTCCCAACAGCAAATCTTGCCCCGGATGGACAAAACGATGAATCGAGATCGCGCCTTCTTTTCCCTGAGCAACTGCATCAATAGCAAACTTGGGGCCGGTATAAGCATCACCACCCACAAATAGATCACTTTGAGCTGTTTGAAGGGTCGTGGCATCCGCCTGGATCGTCTGATTGGGATTACACTTGGCGTTTGAGCCGTCTAACAGATTTCCCCATTCGATCGATTGACCGACTGAAATGAGCACATTATCAGCTTCGATAAAATAGCTCGACTCCTCATCAAACATCGGACGGAAGCGATGGTCTTCATCAAAGACCCGGAGACATTTTTTGAATTCAACACCAACCACGTGCCCATCACGGGTCACGATCCGTTTTGGCCCCCAGCCGTTTTCGATCACGATGCCTTCTTGACTCGCTTCCCGGATCTCTTCAGGCAAGGCCGGCATCTCTTCCGGCTGCTCGAGACAAAGCATACGTACATCTTCGGAACCAGCCCGGATAGCCGTTCTTGCGACATCGATCGCGACATTTCCGCCACCGATGACAATGGTGTGACCCGTAAGCATTTGTTCCTCGCTCTGGTTGACTCGGCGTAAAAAATCGATCCCGGTCATGACTCCTTGAGCGTCCTCACCTTCAATGTTCAGTCGTCTTCCTCCCTGGGCACCGATCGCCAAATAAAAGGCTTTGAATCCTTGAGAACGCAGTTCATTCAGGGTTATGTCGTTACCGATTTCGACTCCGGTTTGAAACTTGACGCCAAGCTCACGTAATACATCGATCTCCGACTCAATGACTGACCGCTCCAAACGGAAGTTGGGAATACCCCAGGTCAACATACCGCCGAGTGCCTCTTCTTTTTCAAAGACTGTGACATCATAGTTATCGATCGCCAGATAGTAGGCACAAGACAGTCCCGCCGGACCGGCCCCGACGATTGCCACTTTTATATCACTATAGTCATGTTTCTTTTGCGGTACGAAGCGATGTTCTTCCTTCATGTCCTGTTCGGCAATAAAGCGCTTTATTTCATCGACTGCGACCGATTCATCGACCGAGTTTCTGGTACAGGCTTTTTCACAATAGCGTGGACAAATATGACCACAAACTGCCGGGAAGGGATTTTCCTGTTTGATCAATTCCAAGGCGTCACGATAGCGACCCTCTGAAGCCAGCTTGATATAACCCTGAATCCCGATATGAGCCGGACACTCCGATTTACACGGACTGGTGCCTGAACTCATAACGACCTGTCGATTGATCCGGTAATCCGGATCCCATTTCTCGACCCCCCAAGCCGTATTATCCGGCCGATCCTGGTGCGGGTCGACCTTTGGCAGTGGGGTCCTGGATTTAACCTTTTGTCCGAGTTTCAGGGCGTTGACGGGACAGTTTTCAACACATTCACCGCAGGCAACACACTTGTCCTCATCGATTACAGCCACATAATTCGAGCGGCTAAAGTCAGGATTTCCAAACATAGTTGCGTTGCGAAGCGCCAGACAACTGCATCCGCAGCAGTTACAGATGGCATGTGTCTCTCCTGAACCATCCATGTTGGGAATCTGATGCATCAATCCATTGGCTTCGGCTTTCAAAAGAATTTCTTTAGCTTCTTCCCGATCGATCGAACGACCGCGTCCGGTCCTTATGTAATACTCAGCCGCATAACCTAATTGGATGCACATTTCCTCTTTGAGATGTCCGCAACCTTCATGCATGACTTCACGTACGGTTCGACATGAACAGTCTGATACCGAAAAAACAGAATGAGCATCGAGGTAATGTGAGATTTCTTCAAAGCTGGCCCGTCTGGAATTGCTATCGATGGCTGATTCGATCGGAATAACTCGCATTGGAGTCATTCCCATCGGCATAACCCCGGGAGCGATCAAGCCTTTTTTCTTGCCATAAGCATCAAACGCATAGGCGATCTCTGGATACTTTGACGTGTTCTTTCGGTTATTGGCAATCATTTCCATGTGACCTGGCACCCAGACTTCCAGCCAGTATTCATCCACGCCATCCACGTTTTCCCAGAACATCGCTCCTGCATCCATTAAAGCTTCAAGATGATGCTTGGTTTCTTCCAGCGGGATGCCGGTCGCATCAGCTATTTCCTGTGCGTTCCGATGAGTTTTAAACATCGCACCCATGCCTACTTTGGCCATGTCATCATTGACGATGTTTTCCATGACATAGTATTCCGGGTCCTCAAAAGTCAGCGCACCTTTCGAGCCGGGCTTGGTTCGATTGATGTGATTGGCAAAGTCCAACAGGATTTGCGAACGTCGGGTCGGAGAGTAATCCGTTGCAAAGGGGATCGTTCTTGACAATTGGTCCTCCTAGTCTGCCAGGCTCTTCTCGCCTGGAAAGCGTAAGTATACCTTGCTTTGAGCAGTATTGAGATAGTTTCGTCAGTTTGATCTACCACTGAGTTTTTTTCAAAAAGAAAACATGGTAGTAACTTTCGTTATTACCATGTTAAATGATTCTCAACAGAATATCCTTAGACAATCACCATCAAATGTCTAACGTTTGCTAAAGCGACTCAACGCCGTACACATTGTCCCGTCAACCACTTTTTCGAGTTGAGCTAATAATTCCTCCGGTGAGTTGGACATACCTTCGGTCACCCACTCCGACATCACCCCGTTAAAGGCCAGTCGATAAAAACGAATGATAAAGTCTTTGTCTTGTTCACTCACCCGATAGGCATTTGTTTTCAGGCACTCTTCGATCACGCCGGTTAACAACTGATGAGATAGTTGACTAAAATGGCGGTTGATTTCCTCCCAGTAATTCGAATAATAAATATTCATGAATTCAGCGTGATGATCGCGAAAAAAAGTAGTTGCCGTCAAAAAGCCATGTTTCCATGTGTCATAGGCTCGACCCTTGGCAATTTCATCACTGATTTCCTCGAACAGGATCGCCTTGACCAAGTGAAGGATGTCCTGATAGTGATAATAAAAAGTCTGACGATTGACATTCGCTTCATCACAGATCTGGGTGATAGTGATCCGACTGAGTGGCAGTTGTTTGAGAAGTGCACGAAAAGCACGATGGATCGATTGTTTGGCTGTCATGACCTTTCTCCCAATATAATCCCTCGATCATCCTTGCACATTGTCTGCATGATGAGCTGTGAGTCGGTTGTAGTATCTTGTGAATGGTGACTGTGATATCGCATATGATCTCCTGATATTACTATAACACTGAATCTGTCAAAAAAAGACAAGACCCTTAGAAAGGGCCTTGCTCTTTGTCTAATATTCGATGTTTCAGCCAAGCGTACATACCGATAAACAGCTGAACCACGCCGAAGACTGAAATGATGACACAAACCATCAATATGGTCTCGGTAACACTTCCGCTGTAGCGATGCTGGCGGTAAAAATAATCTGTCAGCATCAGAATGGGAATAAAAAACAGTCCCCTCAGCATCCATTTGATAGAGTTTTCTTTGGCGATCAGCGGTCGCTTCATTTCGAGATATTCGACTCCTCGGATTTCGCCTGTTCAACTTCAGTGACTGGTTCCTCTTCAATCACCTGGGACGGCTTAGTCACAGTGCTGTCGGGATGCGAAAGGCTTCCGCCGACTACGATATCTTCGGTTTGGACTAAATTTTCGGCAAAATGACAGGCGACCCAGTGTCCCGGATGAAGCTCGCGTAGTTCCGGCTGCTGTTGATCACACAGATCCTGGCGATAGGCACAGCGACCGGCAAAGCGGCAAGCATTCTTTGGATTGATCGGTGAAGTGATCTCTCCCTTAAGAATGATCGGCTCTGTTTCAATATCGACCGACGGGACAGGAAGAGCCGATAAAAGGGCTTTGGTATACGGGTGTAAGCGACGCTCAAACAGTTCTTGAGACTCCGCCATTTCCACGATAACACCAAGATACATGACGATGATTCGGTCGGATACGTGTTTAACGACACTCAGGTCATGTGAGATGAACATATAGGTCAATTGAAACTCATCCTGCAAATCATCCATCAGGTTCAGGATCTGGGCTTGAATCGACACGTCTAATGCCGAGACCGGCTCATCCTGAACGATAAAGCGGGGCTTCAGGGCAAGTGCCCGGGCGATACCGATCCGTTGACGACGTCCTCCGTCCAATTCGTGGGGATAGACGTTGAGCAGCCGGGGCGCAAGACCGACGGTGTCCATCAGTTCTTTGACCCGTTTGGCTCGATCAGCCGCATTGTTATATATCTTATTGATCAGAAGCGGTTCTTCAATTATTTCAGCCACACTCATCCGTGGATTCAGCGAAGCATATGGATCCTGGAACACGATCTGCATCTGTGTCCGGTACTTGCGAAATTCGCGTTGAGACAACTTAGTAATATTGACGCCATCAAAGATGACATCTCCGCTGGTCGGTTCGAGTAAGCGAAGCAGCAAGCGACCGGTAGTCGACTTACCACACCCGGACTCACCGACCAAACCTAAGGTCTCGCCCTCGTGGATCTGAAAGTTGACCTTATCAACGGCGTGCAGTTTTCCGCCCGGTACATCAAAATACTTGGTCAGTTCACGCGCTTCAAGCATAACTTTTTTCATTATTCCACCTCCTTATCCGCTGGATAGAGGTGACAGCGCACCCAATGTTCATCCGAAAGATGAGTGACCTCAGGAAACTCGACCTTACAGATATCCATGGCATGAGGACACCGGGGATGGAAGGTGCAGCCCGTCGGCAGATCGGTCGGGTCTGGCATCAAACCGATGATCGGTTTGAGGCGTTCAGTGGTTTCATGGACGTTTGGAATAGATTCAAACAACCCAATGGTATAGGGATGCTTTGGTGTTCGGTAAAGTTTGTGCTTTTGGGCATGTTCTATCACCGTTCCGGCATACATGATTGCGACATGGTCACACACTTTGGCAACCACACCAAGGTCATGAGTTATCATCAACATGGACGTGTCAAATTCCACTTTCAAGTTTTCCATCAATTGGAGCACCTGAGCCTGGATCGTAACGTCGAGTGCGGTGGTCGGTTCATCGGCTATCAGGATTTCCGGATTACACGACAAGCTGATGGCAATGACCACCCGTTGTTTCATCCCGCCTGAGAACTGATGAGGATACTCATCGTAACGTTCCATCGGGATGCCAACTACCTCGAGCATATCCATGGCTCGCTTGGTAGCAGTCGCTTTGTCGACTTTCTGGTGAAGCATAATGCCTTCACGGATCTGATCGCCTACTGTCATGATGGGGTTGAGGCTGGTCATCGGATCCTGGAAAATCATTGATATCTGATTTCCCCGAATCTTTCGCAAATCAGCTTCCTTCATCTCGACCAGGTTTTTACCTTTGTACAGGACTTCACCTGAAACAATCTTACCGGGAGGATTCGGCACCAGCCGCATCATAGCAAGCGCTGTTGTGGTTTTTCCGGCTCCGGTCTCTCCGACCAGACCCAAGGTCTCACCGGGATACAGTTCAAGGTTTAAATCATTGATCGCCTGAACAGTTCCTTCGTTGGTGATGTAGTGAACATGCAGGTTTTTAATTTCTAATAACGGTTTCTTTGTCATATTCACCACCTAATTCTTCAGCTTGGGATCAAGCGCGTCGCGCAGACCATCGCCTAATAAGTTGAGTGCGAAAATCGTAGCCATGATCATCAAACCGGGGAAGAGAGTCATATGCATGTGGTCACGGATATAGTCCCGGCCACCGGATAGCATAGCACCCCATTCCGGGTTTGGTGGCGACAGACCAAGTCCAATAAAACTGAGTCCGGCTGCCGATAAGATAGCACCTGCAACTCCCAACGTTCCCTGAACGATGATCGGTGCCAGTGAGTTGGGAATAATGTGTTTCATGATGATACGGCTGTCGTTGGCTCCGATCGCTCTGGCCGCTTCAATAAACTCCTGACCTTTTAGTGTGATAACTGACGCCCGAACGATCCGGGCATATCCCGGAATCGACGATATCCCGACCGCCAACATGACATTAAACAGGCCGCCTCCCAGTGCGGAAACGATCGAAATAGCCAGCAGAATACTTGGGATCGCCAACAGAATATCCATAGAACGCATAATCACGTTATCGACTCGGCCACCGTAAAAACCGGCAAGTGCACCGAGAAGTCCACCAAAGACGATCGCTATCGAGACACTGATGATCCCTATGCTTAGCGACACACGTGCACCGTGGATCACCCGGTCAAATACCCCTCGTCCCAGGTTGTCTGTTCCAAACCAGTGAGTCGAATTGGGTGTTTGGAAACGATCTTTTATCACCTGATTATCGAATCCGTTCGGTGCGATCACATCGGCAAATATTGCCGCCAGTGCCAGAATGATCAAAATGGCCAATCCGACCATCGCCATCTTGTTTTGCCTGAGACGACGCCAGACTTCCTTCCATTGGTTACGCTTTTGCGCTACTTGCTGGGTCGGGGCCGGTGTATTATTTTTCTTTTCCATACCTACCCCCTATTTGTACTGCGACCGAATGCGCGGGTCTAAGTAAGCATACAGAATGTCAATAAACAAGTTGACCACACTGAATGTCACAGCAATAAACAACACGCCACCTTGAACGACCGGATAGTCCTTTTGTTTGATGGCATCAACCATCAATCGACCAACTCCGGGAATCCCAAAGATCGACTCAGTCAAAACCGCACCACCTAACAGGTAGCCAAACTGAAGTCCAATAACAGTGACGATCGGTATCATAGCATTCCCCAGAGCATGTCTGGTAATAATTTTTGATTCCTTTTGTCCCTTGGCCCTGGCAGTTCTTATGTAATCTTGACGGATTACTTCAAGCATCGAAGACCGGGTCATCCGGGTGATAACAGCCGCAGTCGATGTGCCGATCGTCAGTGCCGGCAATATCATCTGCTGAAAGGTATTAAAACCCGATGATGGCAACCATTTGAGATATACCGAAAAAAATAAAATCATCAACATGCCCTGCCAGAAGTTCGGCATACTGACTCCGATTAGTGCAAATATCATTGAAACACTATCAAACAGTGAGTACTGTTTGGTAGCCGAGATGATCCCAACCGGAATGCCTATGCTAATAGCTACAAGCACCCCCAGTCCTGCCAGTTTAAGCGTCGTTGGGAAACGACTGGCAACCTCAGCAAAGACCGGTTGCCGGTTACGATAACTCAGCCCCAGGTCCTGATGAAAAACAGCATTTTTGATATAATTAACAAAACGAACGACATAGCCGTCGTTGAGGCCATGTATTTCACGAAATTGCTCTAATTGTTCAGCCCCGGCCTGCTCACCTAATGTCAGGCGGGCCGGATCGCCGGGTGTAAAATAGAGCATCGTAAATGTAATCAGCGTGACACCTAAAATAACTGGGATCAGCAACAATAGGCGTCTGGCGATGTAACGGAGCATCTAGCCCTCCAATGTTCTAAAGAAAAAAAGGGGAGTCATTGACTCCCCCATGTGTGTTAATTACCTAGTGACACATTGTGGAGACGATAGTGACCAGCCGGGTGCAGTTCAAAACCAGAAACACGGTTGCTTGCGCCGGTTAAGTCTTCGCCGTTCCAAGTGAAGATCCAAGGAGCATCTTCGCGGATGATTTCCTGGGCTTCTTTGTAAGCAGCTTCTCTATCTTCTACAGACGTGGCGGTACGGCCGATCTCGAGTAATTCATCAACGCGCTCGTTCTTGTAGAACGTACGGTTACCAGCATCACCGAACTGGCTGGAATGGAACAGAGCGTACAGACCGTAGTCGGCATCACCGGTAACGGTGGTCCATCCGAGGATGAACATGTCATGTTCGCCGGCAGCGGTTTGTGACAGGTATGCGCCCCACTCAACAACTTCAGATGTTGCATTGATGCCGACAGCTTGCAGTTGGTTCTGCATGATTTCAGCAATGTCCATACGAATCTTGTTGTCGTTGGTCCAGATGACCAGGCTGATGTCTTCAGCACCGGCTTCAGCTAGCATTTCTTTGGCTAATTCCGGATTGTACTCATAAGGCTCGAGTTCGGTATTGGCAAAGGTTACGTTTGCTCCCAGAGGACCAGACGCTTTATTGCCGGTACCATAGTAAACGGCTTCAACGATTTCGTCCATATTGACGGCATGGTTGATGGCCTGACGGACCAGTTTGTTGTCGAAAGGCTCTTTTTGAGCATTGAAACCAACATAAGTGGTCGAGAAGTTCTTGTCACGGAACAATTGCAGATCTGAATTGTCTTCAACTTTCGAAATGTCATTGGGCAGAATGTCATAAGCAATATGAACACCGCCGGTTTCCAGTTCGATGGTACGATTTGCATTTTCCGAAACAGCACGGAATCGAATGGTCTTGGTCTTAGCAGGTTCGCCCCAATAGTCATCATTTCTTTCGAGGATGATGTAGTCGCCACGGGCCCATTCTTTCAGTTTGTAGGGTCCGGTTCCGACCGGGGTAATGTCGATGTCATCACCAGCATCGGTTACTGCTTTTTCATTTGTGATCGCAGCAGCCGGGTGAGACAGGTGAGCAAGCAGCGGGCCAAAGGGTTCTTTGGTTACGACGCGAACCGTCAGATTATCGACTTCTTCCAGCTTGTCGCCATCGATCATGTCGACGATGTGACCGGCTTGAGGTGAGGCAATCGCCCGTTGGATTGAGTAAATTACGTCTTTTGCGCCAAAGTCTTCTCCATTGTGGAATTTAACGCCTTCACGCAGTTTGAACTCAACCGTCAAATCATCGATTTGTTCCCAGCTTGTTGCCAGTAATGGTTGGAATTCCATGTTCTTGTCTTGCATCAGCAGCGTATCAAACATTTGAACGCGAACGCGTGATGAAGATTGGTCGTTTTGACCATGGGGATCCAAACTTACGGCATCAGCGCCTTGAGCAATGATGAGTTCTTCTTCCTCATCAGCTGGTTCTGCCGGTTCTTCCGGTTCTTCCTCATCGGCTGGGTCTTCCGTTTCTGCCGGATCGGCCGGTGCTGGATCGTCACCAGTTGGTGCGGGTGAGCAACTTGTCACTACAAGTAGTAGCACCATGAGTAAAGCTAGAATTTGCCAACTTCTTTTCACTAAATCCTCCTTCGTACAAGTAATATATTCAAAATAATACTAATCGAAATAACTATATCGGTCAAGCCAATTGTTTAACGATAAGCTTAAAAAACGTTTGTTTCATATATTTCGACGGATTTATTTAGTTATATGACTTATAAATTCTCTTAATGCCTGCTGTTGTGGTACATAATCAAAAACCATTTCGTGGTACAATCTCACCAATCAATTGCAATCATACACTTTTATAAATTCTTACAAATCAATTTTCATCCATTAAAACCTTCCAAAAACTTTTTATTCACAATCATATGATATGATTGTATCAAGGAGGAAACCATGCAAATAAGTGAATTATTGACCGAACGACCGGACTATCCCGTTTCCGATATGGAGAATGATTTTTATGATTTATTGGACCGGCATAACATCTCATTTGTCCGGGTAGAAAACGAGCCTGTCAAACGAATGGAAGAGGTCCCGGAAATTGCTGAAAAATTGGATGCACCTATTAGTAAACAGGTTCTGATAACAGATCGAAAAAAACAAGTGATCGTCATGATCGCGATGATGGCTGATAAAATGTTCAATACCAAACGCTTCGCACAATACAATGACTATCCCAGAATGTCATTTGTCTCAAGCGACAGATTGCGTGAATTGCTTCAGGTCGAGCCCGGTACCGCCAGCATCTCGACGCTGATCAACGATCCAAACCATAAAGTGGAATTGGTACTGGATGAAGATATGCTCAACAACGAATACTTTGCCACCTGCACGACAGTTAATACGACACACTATAAAATCAAAACAAGTGATCTGACGGACAAGCTGATCCCTGCATTAGGCCGCAAGGTCAAGACAGTACGGTTATAGAGAAATTCCGTCCCACTCGAGAAAAAAGCCGCTGATCTCGTCAGCGGTTTTTTTATTCGTATGACTTCAGTTTTCTGTCTGATCTTCCGACCAGATAACAGGCTGTGCTTAGGCCAAGTGCAATGACAGCCGTAAGCAGAAGAAAACCGAGAAAGAAACCTTCCGGCAATAAACGAATCAAATAATGACTGGGGTGAAATGCCCAAAACACATTATTGAATAATAATTGATGCATCCATAAAAAGGCCTGGTCAAAAAACAAAGCGGCCATACTAAGCAGCCCAAACAACCCCAGCATCAACCAGAATTGATGCAAAAACACCTGATTTCGCTGTTTGCCCAAGACGATAACCAGCCCGGCCAGGACCAGTCCGCAAAAAATCAGTCCGGTTCTCATATGAGAAAAAATCCGCCGGACCTCATACATATGAAACACTTCCTGCGCTTTAAACAGGCTGTCTCCCTGATATTCGATCAGAAGATGCGGGGCTCTGCCTGTCATATATTCGGCAATCGTTACCGCTGCCCGATCGATCAAGTTCTCCGGAAGATCAACATCTTGATAGACATTGTTTTGCTTCATCAACCACTGATAGACGTCGGGGGAACTTACAAGCAAAAAGAAGCTTGAAATCAGTATTACGATCACCAACAGCAAAGCTGCCAGCCAGCTCAGGCTCTTCACATTCCGCCTCTGATCACGTGGCGGTAAATCATTGCCGCCAGCAGAACCAAAAACATCACGCCAAAATAGGACTTGCGCGGGCCTTTCGCGGTTCTGAGATAACCCCAGCCAAAGTAGATCATGATAAAGATGGGCAAAATCCATAAAAACAAAATATCCTGCATACTACTCCTCAATCAATCTGCGGAAATAATCATGAATGATCAGTTGTTCGCTGTAGTAAAACCGACGATCGACACTATCACGGTAATCCTTGATCGTCGCTTGATCATACGTGCCGACATTGGGATAAAAGCGGTGTTTGACCGCATCATAAAAGCCTTCTTCGACCAGAAACGATCGATCCTGAAACATTACCAGAGCCGGCGCATCGGAAAAGATATCACTGCCCATGAACAACCGCGAATCAAACTCCATCCCGAGCAGATTGTAGATCGTCGGTACAATGTCGATGTTGCTGCATGGTTTGGTTATGACCTGACCATTGATCCCTTTAGCATACATCAACAGCGCGCTCTGATATATATCCTTCCGCTTATCTAGCTGTCGTCCGGCCAGTTCTTCCATGGCAGTGTGAGGTAAAGCGTAAGGGTGATGATCGGCTGCCACAACGATCAGCGTGTTATCCAACAAGTCTCTATCTTCTAATGCATCCATCAGGATTTTCAAACCCCGGTCCAGCTCGATCTGTCCTGCCAGATAGGCTTTGGCCTCTTCCGACATATCGAGATCTTTGACCAGATGGTGGTTTTTATCCGCCATATCATGACCGTTAAATCGATACATCATGTGGCCGCTGACAGTCAGGTAATTGACGTGGAACGGCGGTTGATCGATATAATAATCGAGAGAATTTTCAAACAATTCGACATCACTCTCAGGCCAGGCATCACTGATCTCAAGACCATTGCCTTTGGCTAGGTATGTATAACCCAGATTGGGATGGATCACATCACGGCGGTAATAGTGGTAGTTGTGATTATGAAACGAATACGTAGCATAATCGATCGCCTGAAACATTTGCCCCGGAACAAACGGCATGGCATTTTCGGCTGTTTCATACAAAGCCCATACACCTGCCACCGGTAACAATCCGGTCAGGTTGGCATATTCACCATCGATCGTACTGACGCCCCAGAGCGGATTGTAGAAGTTTTCAAATCTGACCCCTTCCTGAGATAACTGATACAGGGTGGGCGTAAGTTCAGGATCGATCGCCAGATGAGAAAAACTTTCCGCAATTACCGTAATGACATTATAGCCTTCCAGCCGCCCGGTATGATCATTCTTATTGCTGCCTGCCCGGTTGGAAAAGTAAGCTGTCAAATCAGCCAGTTCTTCATCTTGTGGAAACGTCAGATCCAACACATTATCATTTTGCGGATCCGTCGGTTGCTTGTCTTCCATCGGCGGACGAGGTGTACTCATGGTAATACCGGCCATGCGCTGTAAATCGAGCCGCATGGTCGTCAACAGGCCGAGCTGGCGGATGCCATTGACCAGCTCCCGGTTGTGAAAGTAGACATCCTTGGGATTGTTGGTGACATCATGCATGACATCGAGAACAGTGTAATTCATGATCATGACTAAAGCGATAGCCAGAGCAATCAGCCGAACCGAAATCGTTTTCAATTTGGCTGTCGGCTTTACCACTATGATATATACAAACGGCAACATAAATAACCCGATGTAAGCGATGTTTGTTCGGATGACATAGATGACATCGGGAATAAACTCCACCACCTGAGCACTCTTTGAGACAGAGTAGAGCGTAAAAAAGGTCTGAAATATCCGGAAATAGACAAACTGGGCAGCGAAGATAAAACAAGCCAAAAAGGTCAACCCGATGCGAAAAGTGCGATGAAATCGCTCGGGAATCCATCGCTCGATCAAATGGACCACCAGAGCGTATACAATGCTGAACGAGGTAATTAAAAACAGCCCCCAGGAGGAAGACAAACCGATGCCAAATCGCAGGAGCATTTCCAGATACATGATCAGTATAAAATAATAAGCCGGATAAGATCGTTTCTTCATAGGTTTATTATATCTGTAGACGGGTCTGAAAGAAAGTCGGATGGTAAATTATCGGGCCGGTGCATGCAGATGACTAAAAAAAGGCCCATTGCTGGGCCGTTTCTGATCATGCTTTGTTGTTGAATTTTTTCTGATAACTCTTTTCCACCATCGGCGCTCTCAGGCGGCCCGGATGAGGTAATCCGGTTCCAACCAAAGGCCGGCAGTAGTCGATAAAAACTTTTGTGACATCATTGCCGTCTTTGTTAAAGAAGTTATTTGCCATCACTTTCGTCTTGGCGGCTACCATGGACAGATCGACCAGCTCGTATTCCACGGCATAATC
Source organism: Tissierellia bacterium (assembly GCA_012799095.1). Classification (GTDB taxonomy): domain Bacteria; phylum Bacillota; class Clostridia; order Peptostreptococcales; family Acidaminobacteraceae; genus DUPT01. Next base: position 9,076 of record JAAZLX010000151.1, on the reverse strand, counting down.
ACCCACCCGTTTGATCGTGACCGATCCGGTCCGTCCGTCAAAGGCATACTTGGCTGCCATCTCACCGACTTCGCGGGCTTCGATCGCGTCGCTGTCACTGACGATCCCGGCAAAGCTTCGTTGCAGATAGCCAAAGGTGTCGCACCGGACTCGGTTGATCCCGAGCTTTTCTTTAACCTCAGCTACCAGTTCATCACCGAGTGCACCGGTACCTGAGAGTTGGATATTGCCATGTTCATCACGCTCACAATCCATCAGCTGGGCAATGATCGGCTCACCCTTTTCGTCCGATATTCCCTCGCTCACAGCCACAATGCAGCGACCGTGTTTGTCATAGACTCTTTTGATGTCGCTTAGGAATTGATCGACGTGAAACGGTATTTCGGGGCAGTAGATCAGATGGGGACCGTCATCTTCGTAGATCCTCGCCAACGCTGATGCCGCCGTTAAAAATCCGGCATGGCGTCCCATAATAATGCCTATATACACTCCGGCCAGCGCCCGATTATCCTGGTTGACACCCATCATCGCCTGAACGACAAACCGGGCAGCTGAACCAAAGCCCGGGGTATGGTCATTTTCCATCAGATCATTATCGATCGTTTTCGGAATATGAACCGCTACCAGGTCGTAATCCTCATCGACTGCAAACTCTTTCACGATCCGAACGGTGTCGGAAGAATCATTGCCTCCGATATAAAAGAAATATCGGACATCATGGTGGCGCATGACTTCAAACATTTTTTCACAATATGCCCTATCCGGTTTGACCCGGGTGCTTAACAAAGCTGAAGCCGGTGTTTGAGCCAATAGCTTTAAATTATCCTCAGTCTCCAGGGTCAAATCAATAAAGTCTTCATTGACGATCCCCTCCACACCATGTATCGCTCCATATATCTCAGTAATGTTGGGGTTTTTCTTGGCTTCCAGGACTGCTCCGACAAACGACTGATTGATTACCGCTGTCGGACCACCGCCCTGGGCAATCAACATCTTCCCTCTTAGTTTCATCTGCTTGACCTCCTACTTGATCACAATCTTTTTATCACGGTGTTGTTCAATAAAATCTATCACGGCACCATCCCCATGATTACCGATGACGATATCAGCTGCCTGCTTGACCATGGGCAGTGCATTGTTTACAGCGATACTGATGTCAGCCACCTTGAGCATCGGAATGTCATTGACATTGTCGCCAAACACGATGATCTGATCTTCCGGTTTTAATTGCTGACGTACCAGTTCGAGTCCATGAGCCTTCGACGAATCATGCGATGCGATATTGGCATACCACCAGCCGTCGTAGGTGTTCATGGCATGGACTTCGTAGCGTTCGGGAAATGTCTCAAGAATTTTGGTCAGCTCCAGGATCTCGTCTTCACGACCGACCGCCTGGAGGTTTACCAGCTGATGAAACGGAAGTCCACTGAGATCATCGATCAATTCAAACGTTTCTTCTCCCAGCGACCGTCGAAACTCACGAAATTGCAACATCCCTTCGTTCAATTGATTGTTCGAGGCATATGTTTTTTCAACTCCATCTTCGATCAAAAGGAACATGGGGCTGGTGGATGAGCCCATGAACACATTGATGATCTCACGGAGATGATCATGGGGAAAGTAATTTACCACCAGTTTTTCACCCGTTTGATAATCGGTCAAATAGCTGCCGTTATTCTCGATCACCGGAAGGACGATCGGTAGATCCTTCAGTTCACTTCGGATCATGTGCATGTTTCGCCCGGTAGCGACACTGAACTGAACTCCTTCAAGCAACAGCCTGCGTAGACGCTCACGTTGATGTGATTCGAGTCGGCCGACAGCGTTGAGGAGGGTACCGTCCATATCCGAGTAATAAATGTTTGCCATAATACCTCCGCCTCCATAATAACATAATTTCATTTGCCATTTGTTAAGCTGCCCATTAGCTTTATGCAATCAATCGTTGACGTTTTAACTGGCTTCTTTATAATAGAAGAGGTAGATAAAGTGAGGTAAAGATGAAAGTTTATAAACTATGGCAACAGATGTCCGACACCGGACTGAATGATCAACAGCGGGCAATGTTCTGGAACGAGTATTTCCCGGTCGAAAAAGATGTCTATCAGCAGATTTTACAACAGCAGCCTGATGTGATCGAAGGCACACTGGAAGAACTGGCTCAACGTTTCGGTCTGGAGAACCCGGTAATGGCCGGTTTTATCGATGGCATCAATGAATCGATCAAAACTCCGGTCGAGCTGGAAGAACTTGAGGAAACCAGTCCGGTCCGTCTTGAGATCGACTATCAGGAGCTGTATTTGAATATGCTCAAAGCCAAAGCCAAATGGCTCTCCGGTCTGGATGAATGGGATGATATCCTGGACAAGGAAACCCGACTGGATATCAAACGAAAATACGCCCGGGAAGGCACCGTCTTTAAGCAGGATACACCCGGCCGGAATGATCCATGCCACTGCGGCAGCGGTAAGAAGTACAAACACTGCCATATGCGCCAGGATCAGGCACAAGAGCTGGAACAAAATCAAGAATAAGCCAAGGCTGCCTCTCAGGGCAGCCTTTTAAAATGAATGGTTTGCTTCTAATCGACAAATCGTAATCGGTTGATCCGATCGACCGCCGGTACATAATAGTATCTGATGGTCTCATTGGCTGAGCCGGACACGTCGACCTGCTGGCTGAATATCGTCTGCCTATCTGACATGTCAAAGATATATGGTCTGTTACGCGAACCCAGCAAACGGATATCGATCAACCGGTCGCTTATCACCTGCAATGAATTCAGATTGCCGGTGACAGTCAGACGCTGGATAGATAGATTGGGCCAGGTATACAGCTGAAGTCCATTGTCAGATTGAGTTATTGCCCAACCGGTCTGAAGGTAGATCCGGTTGACTCGGTCATTGACCAGCCAGGTTGTGCTCTGCTGCGAACCAAACTGATATAACATCAAATAACGCAGCTCATCCACTTCATAATAGATCAGAGCAGAACCCGGTCCCGCACTTAATGAACGGACGATGGACCCGGCAGGCAAATTCTTTCTCACCGGGCGGATCTGTCCCTGGAGATTATAAATGCCCCAGGTGTTATCGATGACCAAACCTACGGTGTTTTGAAAATAACTGATCTTGGCTCGTGAAGGCGGTCCATCCCACTGACTGATGGCTGAAAATTGTCCACTGGCAAAATGATAACCGGCCAACTCCGTCTTGCCGTCAGAATATTCTTTGGCAAAAATAATCGCCGAACTATCAATAGCCGCAATGTTGAGCCGATGTGGCTTCGCGTCCGGCAGTTCGGTGATCAATTCAGGTTCTGTGCCATATCGGTAAAACCGATAGGTATAGGCATACTGTTCACGCAACTGATTTACGGCCGTGACATAATAAGCCATGCCGTCAAAGGCTGAAACATCATACAGACTCTCATCACTTGCCAATCGAATCTCTTCGTCCCAGACATAAGCTGTGTCCTGTGGGCCATCAGCATCCAATGCCACTTCTTCGATCCGAAAATCTTCAATCGAGATCCGCTGATCGCGGGCAAAGTGGTCACTGAAATATCGGGTCAAAATAACCCCAAGTGTCAGGATGAGCAGGAGCCAGATACTCCAGTTGCGTTTAAACATTATTCCTCTAATATCGGACGGTAGACCCGGCGGCGTTCAAGCGAGAAAATCGGTTCTGAAAAAGTACCCGGTTTCAGATCATTGGTCGCCTTTTCAATATCATAAATTCTGGCATCGATCATATCAAGATGATGTAACAGTTCCGCTTCGGCAAAGTGGGGCTTCTTGGGCGAACCGTATTCCGGTTCATAGTGATGACTTAAAATCATGTGCTGAATCAGTCGTCGGATCTCATGACTGATCGAGAGTTCCTCACACCAGCGATCGACAGCCACTACACCGGTGACGAGATGTCCCAGCAATTGACCGTCAGTCGTATAGCCGCTGACAATGCCTAATTCATTTGATTCCATTTCATTCAGCTTGTCGATATCATGCAGTAGGATCCCGGCTAAGACCAGATCCCAGTTGAGTTGATAGATCTTACACAGAGCTTCTCCACTCTCGATCATTCGGTAGAGGTGATAAAGCAGTCCTCCGCGAATGGCATGATGATTTCTCATGGCCGCCGGATAATACAACAGTTTTTCCCGATTTACAGATATCACATGCTCAAGCAAACGCTTGATTTCAATATCTTCCAGGGCCGATACCTTGGCTTCAATAAACGCAAGCATGTCGGCACCTTTCATCGGTGCGCTCGGTATCAAGGAATCATAGTCGACTTCTTCACCATATTCCAGGGGACGGGTCCGGATGACCTTTAATTGCATCTGATCCATCCACAGGGTAACATCCCCTCGGACCTTGATGATATCGCCTAAATGATAGGACTGTTCAATTTCCTGATCGACATCCCAGATCTTGGCGTTGACCTCACCCGACTTGTCGGCCAGCATCAGATCAAGGTATTTTTTGTTATTGGAACTGGTTTTCAGGTTGAGGGCTTTGATCAAATAATAGCCTTCGATCCGGTCACCAGTGATAAAATCTCGAATTAATATTTGCATAGACTCTCCTTATAACTATTATAGCAGACCCATATCTGCCGTTGAAAACCCGACAGGAATCACAATTTGTAACGTCGGATAAATAAATATAATAACAGTGTTATCACTGCGCCGATCGGCAGGCTCCAGCGTCCGGCCTGTAACAGCTTGGAGGGAACAAACACCCACTCCGTTGCCGGTTCATCCCGCAAATAACCGATCCCCTTGTCGGCCTGAAACACCACAGATATGCCGAATCGTCGCGGCATGATCCGGTTTAATGGCCGGTAACTCAGTTGTTTTCCGGTAATCGAACACAGATAGTGACTGTCTTGACCGTTCAGACTGGGACGAGCTACCACAAAGGTGCCTTCAGACAATGAGTCGGCGACATAGTCCCCCGGGACCGATTTGACCAGTCGGCCGGACTGATGATAGATCTGAACTTGACCACCTGATTGACTCAGACTGTAACCGTCCTGAAACGGTTCCAGTAAGCCGATATTCGGATTGATCAGAGGATTGCCTGAAAAATCGTAATACCGATAGGTCAGCCGATGGCGCAGCATCAGAGAATCTTCTTCCAACAACTCGATCTGATCATATTTCAACCCGGCAAAATTATCTCCGGCAGGCGTAGTCACAACAAACTGACCATCGCCTTCGACCCGCAGCCGTAGCAGGACCTCGTTGTCATAGTTGACCAGGACCCGGTTGTCCCCCTCTCCCGCCAGGACATAACCGTCGATCCAGTCATAGACTTCCTTATAGGGTAAACGGGCCAGGATATAACCATCCTTACGATAGACCACGATCTCACGACCATTGGCCGCAGCTGCCACACCGTCTTTAAAACCTTTGAGAATAGGTGCTTCCGGATTGAAGATCATCTTGCCGGTCGTATTATGCACACCATTGGTAAGATATACCAGTCCATCGGAAAACGGCGTTTGAAGCGGTTGGGACGTTTGAAACAGCGGCTGACCCGATGCAGCATAGTAAACAGTCGGTTTGCCGCTGGCTGTCGCCATAAAGGTATCATCACTATACTGGATCCGATCATAATCAAATGGAATGATCGTCTGCCCGGTGTCATCGATCACACCGACCTTGTCGTCTTTGTCGGTCAGGATAGCCCCTCCGGGATAAAATTCAACCGAAAACGGACGCCCGCCAAACAAGTGTTGACCCTCGAGATTGAGTAAAAAAGGCATCCGACTCAGGTCGGGCTCTATAAAATCAAGACTGATCAGATTGGCTGAATTGGCTAAGGCAGGTTGCGATAGACTTTCTTTGATCCGATAGTCAGATCCGGTCAACCAATAAGTGATAGGTTGAGATCGGAAAGCAAAAAACACCGGGAATAACAATGTTATCGCGATGATCATAATAAAGATTTTGCGTTTCATATGACCTCAGTTTCTGTTAGCGTTCGGTACCAAAGATGTATTTTCGTAAAAATTCGTCGTCCAGATAAGCCAGATCCTGCTCGCCGGCCAAATATTCCCAGTGGTGGCGGAACTCATGGCGCAGGGTATCACGCAACTTATCTTTGATGTTCTCCTGGGATAAGTGACCGTGAGTTTGTTTAAATGAACCATAGTAGATCAGGATCTGTTTGCCCAGTTTGGATCGGGTATATTCACCCAGGATATACAAGGGGCGCTCCGGTTTAGACTGAGCATGAAGCTTGGCCTCTTCTTTGATAATGATCCCCTGATTCAAACCGTCGAACAACCGTTGCGGCAGTTCATCGACCAATTCCTCGAGTATTTCTGTCATTTGATCAAGCGATATAAATGCCATCTTGACCTCCTAATTTATTATACCTGAAAAGCCCGTCTTTCGACGGGCCCGGTTTCTGAAAATTCAGGTAGATCCTATTCTCTTTCGACGGGATATTTGGCTTTCAGTTGATCAAGATATTCTGTATAAGCTTCTTGTTGTTTGAAATTACGCAGATTCTGACCAATTTGATCTTTGACTTCTTCCAGCTCCTGTTTTCTGGCTTCATGCCGGTGATCCAGCTTAATAATGTGGTAACCAAACTGAGTTTTTACCGGTTTAGATACTTCATCAAGCTCAAGGGCAAACGCAGCTTCTTCAAACTCCGGCACCATCCGTCCGCGAGTGAAATGACCCAGGTTGCCTCCGTTTTCATTTGAGGGGCAGGTCGACAATTCACGGGCGACATCAGCAAAATCTTCACCGTCATCCAAACGACGTTTAACATCGTTGGCTGTCGCTTCATCCTCTACCAGGATGTGGCTGGCACTGATCTCTTCCTCAGCCATAAACTCGTGACCCTGCTCATCATAATAAGCCTTGATCTCTTCCTCACTGGCTGTAACATTTTCCAACACGGAATTAATGGCTACACCGCGTAACAATTGCTTTTGCAGGCGTTTCATCTCTGCTTGGTAGATCGGTGTTTCTTCCAGGTTTTGTTCTTTTGCGTCCAGCAGGAACAGCTCCTGATTGATCGCTTCTTCGACCAGTGCATCATCGCCTGCTTGCTGTAGCTGTTGGGCATACTGCTGCGGCATGGACTGGATCAGTTCATCTAGCGTCTCGCGAGTGATTTCCACTCCCGCGACTTTGGCATAAATTTTACTCATTTACACTTCCTTTCTACTCTTTATCATACCCTAACATCCCGAGCTATAGTAGAGAATTGGGCTAATAATCCTTAAAATATACATTTTGTTACGTTTTTATCAGGCAATTGCAACGGAAGTTACAGGAATATATAAAGGGACATAAATGGCTCTCATGTACCAAATGTTACTGAATTAAATATCGGAATGGTATAGACTGTTTTTATTAAGGAGAGTGCTACATATGACAAAACGACAAGTGATTGAAATAGATCAAGACCTCTGCATTGGCTGTGGTCTTTGTACCAAGGCATGCCACCAGGGGGCGATTCAATTGGTAGATGGCAAGGCCAAACTGATGAGTGATTCCTACTGTGACGGCCTGGGGATGTGTCTACCCAATTGCCCGGTGGATGCGATCAAGCTGATAGAAAAAGAAACATCCGCTTTTGATGAGAGTCGAAAAGACTTTGCCTTAAAGCAAACCACCCGGACTTCTTGTGCCGGCAGCCAACCTAAGACCCTGGCTAGTCTGAGCGTAAAACCAAAGCCTCAAACGACTCAACCGATAAATTCCGAACTTCGTCAATGGCCGGTCCAGCTTCACCTGGTCAATCCGAACGCGCCCTATCTGCAAGGTGCCAACCTGTTGATTGCGGCTGATTGCACCTCGTATGCCTATGGTGATTTTCATCATAAGTTTATGCGGGGGAAAGTTACCATCATCGGCTGTCCCAAACTCGATGACACCTCGGCCTACCGGGAAAAATTGACCCAGATATTCATGCAAAACGACATCGCCAGTGTGACCGTTGTTCGGATGAGCGTCCCGTGCTGCGGTGGGATGACCCGAGTTGTCCAGGATGCAATCAAACAATCCGGTGCCATCGTGCCATATGCCGAGGTCACGATCAGTGCCGAAGGAGAAATACTCTAATTCCTACCGGTTGGGTTTCCAACCGGTTTTTTATTATGGATTGAGACACTTGAGAATTCAATACGTGTGACATAGATTAAAGCAATAGACCAATGGTTACAAGAAAAACACCTTTCCGAACAGAATAGCGGGTCTTCCACTATGCCGTAAGGAAAGGCGTATTTTTGTCGGTCTATTTGTGCATGGATGACTTCCTTGAGGCGTGATCTAGTTACGGACCAGGAGAAGTCAAAGGGAAGATCGCAGTTACAATTACACTATCCGGACCATAGTTGATATTGACCGAGGTTGCACCGACTACGCTAAGGCTTGTGTCAGCCGTAATCGAATAACCTGCAGCGGGAGTTATCGTCATGACCGCAGTATATTGTACGTTGTTTTTAAACCTGCCTTGGCCATCAAAATCTGGTGAGTAGTCCGAAGTGGTCAATTTAATTTACCTATAAACTTGTAGTGAATTTCAACCTTTTGGCTAATTTGTCCGTCTATTTCTTCCTTGTCATAGACATATATTTTATCTATAACTTGATTTAGGATATATCTGTTTAGCGATTTTATCTTAGCGTACTTGCTAATATTATTCATAAATTTTTTGTAGTTATCTTCAGTTTCTAAAGATACTTCTATATCGCCCTCTAAGACTTTGATTTCCTCGATTAACTTGTCTTGTTTTTTAGATATGCTCACATTCATTAGATTGAAGTTTCTTTCGGTTATATTTCCCTCTAACCTATCTTCATATAACTGTTCGTAGCTTCTATCTAATTCTGCTAACTGGTTCTTTTTAAGCTCCAGCTTATTAGATAGTTCTTTTCCCTCGTCAATTTTTTCTACCTCAATCTTTTCTATTATCTTTTCTACAAAGTCTTCTTTAGCAGATAGTGCCATATTTCCATGATATTGTATATCTTCAAGAACAATATTATATAGATCCCTAGCTTCAATTTGGTAGTGTAAAGAGTTTTGTGTAAACGTTCTTGTA
>JAAZLX010000150.1 GCA_012799095.1 Tissierellia bacterium | reverse complement strand
CCGGATGCCTGGCCATACATAAAGGCCTTTCTTTTCGACAGGCCTTCTCGTCGCAACGGCAGTGATACAGCTGCCCCTTCGGGGAAATTCTGGATCCCGATACCCAGCGCCAGGGCCAAGGCACCGGCTAAAGAAGCACTTTCAAGTCCGGCAGCAGTAGCTCCAAAAGCAACACCGACCGCCAGGCCTTCCGGTATATTGTGTAGAGTTACCGCAAAGACAAGCAGAAAACTCCGGCGAATGGTCGATTCCGGTCCTTCTGTTTCTTTCATTCCCGGATGTATGTGAGGAATCGATCGGTCGACCAGCCACAGGAAAGCCCCCCCTGCCAGGAAACCTACCACCGGAGGTATCCATTTGACCATGCCCATCGATTCAGCCATGGCAATGGCCGGATCAAGCAATGACCAGAAACTGGCGGCTATCATGACGCCGGCGGCAAATCCCAGCATACCATCCATTGTCTTTTTTTTGATTGTCGTAAAGAAAAACACCAATCCGGCACCGGCTGCAGTCAGGCCCCAGGTAAACATGGTAGCTAAAAACGCTTGCATGGTAGGGCTTAGATCCAAAAACCAACTCATTTTTTGCTCCTAGTAAGTCTTATCAAATATCGTTTCAGTTTTCGTTGACATTTGTTTTTCCGCCTGATTATTCCACCGTGACCGACTTAGCCAGATTTCGCGGCTGATCAACATCCAGCCCGCGGGCGGTCGCAATATAATATGCCAAAAGCTGAGCCGGAATCACCGAGATCATCGGTGCAAAAGCCTGATTGACTTGCGGTAAGTGAATTATATGATCGCTGGCGTCAGCCAGTGCCTCATCACTTAACGTCGTGATAGCCAAAACCTTAGCACCACGAGCTCGAACTTCTTTGAGATTTGATATCATCTTGTCATATGTTTCGCTTTGAGTTAAGAATCCGACTACCCAGCTTCCGTCTTCAACCAGGGCGATCGTACCGTGTTTCATCTCTCCGGCAGGCATTGCCAGACAATTGATATATGAAATTTCTTTTAGTTTCAGGCTGGCTTCCAGAGCAGTATAGTAATCAACTCCCCGACCCATGAATATGATGCGTTCATTAGCGGCCTGTTGATCGGCCAGTTCGATGATTTCCTGTTCGATTCCCAGGATTTGCTCCACGGTCTCCGGTAATGCCTGAAGTTCTGTCAAAATCTCTTGGACCATCTTACCGGCTTCCGGATCGAGTTGCTGCTTCATCTGAAGTGCCAGCAATGCCAGAGATGCCACTTGAGTGGTATAAGCTTTGGTGGAAGCAACACCGATCTCGGGACCGGCCCAGGTATAGAGTACCCCATCCGATTCTCTTGCCAGACTGGAACCGACGACATTCAGTATGCTGATAATCTTGGCTCCGGCAGACCGGGCCATCCGGACGGCTTGGAGTGTATCGATCGTCTCGCCCGATTGGCTGACAGCAATCACCAGATCATCAGGTGATAAAAAGGGAACGACACTGCGGAACTCACTGGCAATTTCCACCTGTACCGGAAGTTCGACCAGTTGTTCGATCAGTCGTTTCCCGATCAAACCGGCATGATATGCCGTACCACAGGCCACGATATAGATCCTTTTCAGAGCTTGAAGATCCTCCTGTGGCAGATCAAGGGACAGATCGATGACACCTTGTTTGATCCGGTGATTGATCGTCTCAGCCAATGCCTTGGGCTGTTCATGGATCTCTTTTAAAGTAAACGTGTCATAACCGCCCTTTTCCGCCTGAGTCATATCCCAGGT
>JAAZLX010000149.1 GCA_012799095.1 Tissierellia bacterium | reverse complement strand
CATATGCAGTAATCTTTTTATGATATCGATGGAGGATAATTATGGCAAACCTACTTTATGAACTAAAAAAACGGTGGAAACAGAAGATTACTTTTTTTGTCTTTATGACTGCTCTAGCTTTATCAATAATTGCCATCTTGATAATTCCAAAAACACCTTATGATTCATCTTTGTTAACAACAAATGTATTCCAATACAATCCAACCATGTTCTTACAAATGGAATCGGCGAGTACTTTACCAGATGGCAGCTTTTCGTCCAGATTTTCGTCTGACTGGCAGATGCTAATGGGAAGACATGAGATTCCAATTCAACAGAATATTGATTTGCCTGAAAATGTCTTTACGAGTGCTACTACCTTTATTCCTTCAACAGAATTATATCGCAGTATCGAAACGCTTTGGGAAAAACATCGCTTTGAAGTCTCGCCTTTAGCTAGAGATGATATAGAGTTTGCAATTCATTTACATGACTATTATTCAGAACAAGGAATAAACCGAATATTACCTCCAATTTATCCAAACACATATTTAGGTGTCGAGCCTACAGTATTGCCACATGGAATATTTGAAACGCTGACTAATAACACCAACTTATTTTTTGGTATTATTCCTTTAGCGTTTTTTTTCTTTCTTGGTTTTACAACTTTTACGCAAGAGTACCAGTCAACCAAACACTATTTTCAATGGATTCAACCGGTTAGCAAGATTAAAGTGTTTTTTAGCCAATATATTAGTATTATGTTACAGGCGCTGATCTTTTTAACTTCCATTGTCTTTTGTGTCAGTCTCCTTGAATTGCTCCGTGGCGGAGGGGTAGGACTTCATGATTTACCAATACGCATATATATGGATGGTGTCAAGTATTATCCTCAGTGGCAGTTTATTCTGATCAGCATGGGTTTATTTCTATTAAAGTTGTCTTTGTTTACCAGCCTTGGCATCAGCCTTGCAATGATGATTAAGCTGTTTGATGTTGGCATTTTCGCAAGCGCTTTTATTGGAATCATTGGTTTTTATCTTACAAGGCTCTGGGATAATCTACAAGTAACGATGAATCCGTTATATATCAATTATGAATCAACATTACTGGGCGGTCGGCTTGAGATGTCCGGTGAAATAACAGGATACCCATATATATCTGCCCCGCCCGCCGGCCATGTTCCATTTTTAATTTTTTTTCTGTTAAGCATTGTGATTCTCGTTATCGCCTATCAGTTCCGCTATAAAACACCCATGAGAATGAAGACCGAGCATAGTCGTCCAATATCTTCGAGTTTCCATTTTGAATTGCGCAAATATTTTCGATTGATGCCCCCAAAATGGATTGGGGCAGGTTTGATTGCAATTAGTCTAATTATTTATTTAGGTATGGTGTTACCTGATCTAGAAGACATGTCGAATAAAATCAAGATGTACTTAATTGAAGCAGAACACCAAGATTCACTGATTGAAATATTCGAGCAATCTTATAGTGAATTTGAAGCATCAGATATGGATGTAGTTCACAAGAGCCAAATGTTGGGATCTATTCAAGCAGATTTAGAGTCTGCGAAGAATAAAGCTAGATTGTATCGAGATATTTCGAACGATATCCAAAATAGCAATAGTACTGGCTACTACAAAAACCTGATGAAAGAAATGAAAGAACGATTAACGCCAAACAAATATGCCTTAAGCATTTCTGAGTTAGAGAATAGAAAACTCTCGAACTTCTCAACCGATGTTATGCGAGAACGGTTCAAATGGAGTGCTCAGAAGAACGTAAAACCCCTAATATTCCCTTCATTTGAAATCAGTCATACGACAATCTATGATAAATCGGCAAGCAACAAATCAATCGATGTCATGCAAGCTGAGTTTGGTCAACCAATTGATACATCTTCTGGGATGATAATTTATCGCTTAATACATTATTATCAATATCATTTGCTTTGTATTGCGTCCATCCTCATCTTTTTTGGTGGGAACTATTTTCTTGAACGATCAAATGAAAATAGTATAAATACATTGTATACGCAGCCCAAAACGAAGGTTTATTTTTACAATAGGAAATGGTTCGCTGGAGTATTCCTTAGTTTGTTGCTCGCGATATTCGTGTTTGGCACTCTCATGGTAGTTGGTTTGTTCAGTAGGTCGAGCGATACATGGCACATTCCTATACTGCATTACGATAAAATTGTAGCAGATCCGTTCATGGTTCAAGACTTTAGTGATAGTTATCACTTCAAAAGCTTAGGTGTTTGGATTATTCAAGCAATAGCCTTATTTTTAGTCATACTTTTGAGCAGTAATACAATGATGCATAGTTTGTCCGTAAAAATAAAGAATCGGTGGCTCGTCTTCGTGATGGTGTTTGGAGTAGGGTATTTGGCAATGACGGTTAGCCCCTCATTGATGAAACTAGCTCCTTACTTGCCGTTTTCGTATTGGAATATCTCCGGCTTGCTAAATGGGCGTTCAGCTCTGGAAATTAATTCTTCATTAACCCTGATTAATGGTTTGATAGTGAATATTGGCTGGGCAATAGTTTGGTACATACTAGGCTGGGCAATCGTAAGAAAGACTTAGCTTAAGCAAATTAATGTGTTGGCATTTCTTAGAGCCAAAGGTGTTCTTACTAGCAAAAGAATAGGAGTATATGATAATGATTTTGAGTGTCGAAAATTTAGTGAAATCTTATGGGAAACATTCCGTTTTGAAAGGAATAAATTTTTCCATTGAAGTTCCGGAAGTGATTGCCTTAGTCGGGCCTAATGGAGCTGGCAAAAGCACTCTTTTAAATGCCATTTGTAATTTGATTCCAATCAATGAAGGTACAATCCGTGTGTTAGGCTTTGATCATAAAGATCCGAAGATGTTCCACCATACTTCGTTTTTAAAAGATGCTACGGTACTTTATCCTTATCTCACAGGCCTTGACCATCTATATTTTGTACAACGAATTCAGAAGTTAAGTAAGACTCGAGTTGATGAAGTTACATTAAAAGTCGGCATCAAGGATTACGCTTCACGGAAGGTATCAACTTATTCCACTGGAATGAAACAAAAATTGCTTCTAGCGATGGCTTTGATGAACCAGCCACAACTATTAATAATGGATGAACCTCTTAACGGTTTAGATCCCACGAGCATAATTAGTACAAGAAATCTTATTAAGGAACTCCATCAAGAAGGAACATGCATTCTTCTGTCATCACATACATTAAGTGAGATTGATCTAATAACTAAAAAAATATTATTTTTAGATCAAGGGAAGGTATATCTTGAAGATTTGTCTTTATCGACGAATAATGCTGAAAAGAGTTACTTAGAGCGTTATCAAGACGTCAGCTAATATGATTGAGCAAATTACGGAGGGATTATGCCTAGGATTGTAACCAAGAATGATTTTATTACATCCGGATTTAATCGAGCGTTTGAGCAATACATCAATCATCCGGAAAACTCCAGGATATAACGCACACCGGTTATTTTGATTACGTCGATCGAGATTGCACAGCTTTCACAGCAAATCAAACTGTAACGTCTGATTCCAGCATCCTAAAAATCAATTTGTACGGCAACACCACAATATCATATGCTGATAACCAACGATAAGAAATGTATTCCAGGATGGGTAATGCCTTACTAAAGGATATGGTAGAGCATGTGAAGGAGATTGATTCCGCACCATTGCCATCCCCAAATGAGAGAGATTACAAGGAATATGCACCTCAAACGGCATCATTTGGGCGTGCTACGATATCACAATATCGGCGGCTGCATTATTACCTCAATGATCAATGGGAGCATATAAAAAACGAAATAGTTTATAACCAATTACAATCGGCAATAAATCATGGGGGTCTAATAATGGCAAATAAAACTCTTCCAACCTAGGGTATAATAAAAATAAAGAAATCACTTTAGAGAAAGGAGTACACAATGAAATATATATCCGGTATGCAAGCCTTGAATTTGCCATGTGAATTAGTTACGTGTGGTGACTGGCATCGATCCGGGATGGATTGGGATACTCCTTTTATACTTGAATCAGACCGCAGCATATTCGGGGATTATGGTATAGAACACAACAAGCCGATTCCGGACAATCCAGCACTATATTCAGTAGCTAATCACATACGAGCTTGTCTCGATTTACTAGCTTTAGAGTATTACGACTTAGCTCAAGGTATGAAAGAAGATTTAATATGCACCGACAAGTATAATTCGGAAATCTTTGAAAAAGTCTTGATGATGCGAAAGCTAAAGAACTGGCAAGAAATCAATCATTTTATGGAACAAGAATATCGTCTTGAATGGATTGATTTTAGAGAGGATAGAGATGGCAGTAAAAAATCAAGAAAAGCACAAACAGATTATCCAAGCATTTTTGAAAGACTTGCCCGCTGATGACTTTGTATTGAAAGGGGGCACAGCCCTCATGCTCTACTAAGGATTGGATCGATTTTCTGAAGATATTGACCTAGATAGCGAACGATCGGACTTGCAAGAATATCTTGAACAATTTTGCCATACTCATGGCTTCATATACACTGTAAAAAAAGATGGTGATTTAGCAAAAGCATACAGCATGTTTATGGATAATGGCTGGAATGGTTATTTTGTAATCTCTGTCGCATATCAAATCGATGCCAATGGAACAGTAGATTACAATTATCGATACACCGTTGATTTCTATAAATGATCAAAAAGGTTGACAACGCCATTTGGTTTGATACAATGAAAAAAAGAAGACTTGGTTACAAGTGTAGTAAAGGACAAATATATTTTTTTATTTATGCATCTATTCCTTAAATGTATATTTTGGGAATAGTTGGATATTGATGAAAAACACTCTCGTTCATCGAAAGTGCTGGGCGACTTGTGTAATCTTACGGTTAGTCTATCATGATTATTCGGTTACCACAATACCAAGGTGATTTATGACGGTGTCAAGTTGTTCTAGGTTTGTAAAAAGCTCCGATGACGATAGATTGTTTTATTAATTCCACTGCTTTGGCTTGGTTAGCTTGGCTAACGCGTGTAAGAAGTCTCCTCGTTGCTCGCTTCCGGGAATGCCGACCGCCTCTGCAAACACACCAAATCCCTCAACCCCGACTTGTGTTTGTCTCGCCATTCTCCTAGGCGAGGTCTTCACGGCTTGGGGCGGAGGATCGAAAATCGTCGTCTCAAAACGTTCTCCGTTTTGTAGCCGGGCGCGCATGTCAGCTAATGGCTTGAGACTCTTCATGCTCCATCCCATCGGATGACGGGAAAAACGCTTGCTCAAGACATGGGAAACAAGTCCTTCTGCACAGCTTCCACCATGGACCTCCGAGAGTGTGAAGTTCGCTACCGCCGCCGACCATCGGGTGTTGACATAACGAAAGAAGTCCCTGCCGTCTTTCGCACAGCAAACGGCGCTATCGATCAGCATCTCGACCTCTTTGCCGAACCCCTCTGGATCATCCTCCCGCAGTGTTTGATAGATCCGCTGCATCAATGCTCCGTCACCTTGGCAGATCCTTCGAATCCGTTTACTCAGGTGGAACAAGTCCAGGATTGCTACGCTATGAGGGATCTCCTCGGTACCGCTTTCGATCCAGGAATCACCATCCCCATGGATAAACACTTGAGGCTCCTGGTTAGGGTAGACCGATAACAAGTAGTCCGAGACCTGCTCCCAAACCT
>JAAZLX010000148.1 GCA_012799095.1 Tissierellia bacterium | reverse complement strand
CATCTATTACCGACGATAGGTACTTTCGTGAACGACTCTGATTGTATGCGCTAAGATAACGACCCACCAAGACCGCCCGAGGCTAACACACAAACCTCCAGTTTGTCTGCCGTCGGCTCCTAAAAAACGATGATGCCGTTCGGGGTTTAGCAATGAAGAGCCGCAGACTTCATAGTCGTAATAATCAGCACACGACAGAAGAACTGGGGATGATCCGTCGAATGTCATAGAGTATTGAATGCTACGGCCTGGTAGAGATTTTTGTTTGGTGTTGTGCCAAAGGTTATATCCGAAGTTTTGTCAGTATATATCACGCAGTCTATTCGATTGCCAATGTATGGTTGGTATCATTATCAAATCACTGCCATCAATGAGTTCAGTCGGGGTCGGATTTTAACGATTGTGAAAGATAAGACTTCGCTTGAGACGGCCAAGTTTCTACGCGGTTTGGAAAAAGCATTCATCCAGTCAGGTAACGGACGGTAATCGTTATACTAAACTATCTCTTCTCCCCGGTAGATCTCGCCATCGAGTTCCGGATCGATGCCATATCGAACCGACCACAGGTACTTGTACTTGATGGCTTGAGCGTGTATGGCGTCGATCTGATTCTCCAGGGTGCGCACAATTCGAGCCGGTACCCCGGCCACCAATGAATTGGGCGGCACTTCCATGTTTTCTTTCACCACCGCACCGGCTGCCACAATGCTCCCCCGGCCAATATGAGCTCCACTTAGAATGACTGCCCCCATGCCTACTAGGACATGGTCCTCAATATCACAGCCATGAATGATCGCCCCATGGCCCACCGTGACATAATCACCGATGATACAGGCCTTGGTGTCCGTCACATGTAACACGGCATTGTCCTGTATATTGGAGTACTGTCCAATACTGATGTAATTGACATCCCCCCGGGCCGAAACAAAATGCCAGACACTGGCATAGTCTTGCATCCGAACATCCCCGGCCAGGATCGCCCCCTGAGCGACATAGGCTTTGGGTGAGATATTCGGTGTGATACCTTCAAAGGTCAACAGTGTCATAGATTCCTCTTAAAAGACGGCCTGATCCCTCAGGCCGTCTGCTTTCCTTACGCTAAGTTATAACCGACATCAAACGCTTTTTTGTTGATCTCGACAAATTGAGTTTTGACATTATCCTCAATACACTTGCCCCAATCGACATCGATATCCAACGCTTTGGCTAACGCACCGACTAAAATGACATTCATGGTCCGGATATTGCCGACTTCCAGGGCATACTTCTCGGCATCAAAGATCAGCGCATCAGCATGGTCTTTTAAGTACTGATCGATCCCCTGAGGATAATCAAATGTCCCATTCAAAATCGGAGCTGAGGCAATCTCATAGTCATTGACGATCATCTTGCCACCGGCTTTCAGGTGATCGATCGCCCGGATGGCCTCCATCTTCTCAAACGACACGATGACATCGGCCTGACCCTTGCCGATGATCGGTGAATCGACCGTCTCACCAAACCGTACTTGCGTTGTGACAGAACCACCCCGCTGGGCCATCCCATGGACCTCACTCATCTTGACATCAAAGCCCGCCCGGATCAAAGCACTGGCCAGGATCTTGCTGGCAAGGATGATCCCCTGCCCCCCGACACCGGTAAACAGAATGCTTCTGGTATTCATTGAGCACCTACTTTCTTGATCGCATCAAAGGGACAACTTTGCAGACAAACGGTACAGCCGACACACATATTCGGGTTGATGCTGGCCTTCTTAGTCTCCTTATTAAAGCTGATGCTGGGACAACCGGTCCGGATACAGTTGCGGCAACCCTTACACAGGTCCTCATGCACCTGACAGATGGTCCGCTCCAGCTCAAACTCTGCCAGATCCTGCTGCGAATAGCGCTTCAGAGCACAGGGCCAGCGGGTAATGATAACACTCGGACCGTCTTCGTACTTCAAAAACTCTTTTAAGGTGTTTCGGCTCTCTTCCAGATCGAGGGGATTGATCGTTTTGACCTTCTCCACGCCCAGGGCCGTCACCAGTTTCTCCAGATCGACTTGCTTGGCCGGCTCACCCTGTAGGGTAAACCCGGTGCCCGGATTATCCTGATGCCCCGTCATGGCCGTGATCCGGTTATCCATAATAATGTTTACATTATTCGACTTATTATACACACTGTTGAGCAGTGAATTGATCCCGGTATGAAGGAAGGTCGAATCCCCGATCACCGTCACCACCTGTTTGTCACTGCCGGTCTTCTCAAAGGCTTTGTTGGCCCCGTGACCCATCGAGATCGATGCTCCCATACAGATGACACTGTCGATCGTATTGAGAGGTTCGGCCGAACCCAAGGTATAACAACCGATATCGCCTGTCACCACCAGCCGCTTCATCTTGGACATCTCATAGAAGATGCCGCGGTGAGGACAACCGGCACACAGGATCGGAGGACGTCCCACCGCCATTTCGGTAGGAGTCGGTTGGAACTCAACATCCTTATTTAACAGCGCTTTGGCGATGATATCAGGATTGAGCTCCCCACAGCGCGGGATCAGATCTTTCCCGATACACTCAATGCCATGGACCTTCAGCTCTTCTTCCATAAACGGCTCAAGCTCTTCAATGACATACAAGGTCTCGACCTTGTCGGCAAACGCTTTGATCCGCTCCAGCGGCAGTGGCCATGTCATGGCCAGTTTCAGGTAATTGGCCGTATCACCAAACACTTCCTTGGCATAATGATAGGCCACACCGGCACTCAGGATGCCGATGTTGGAACCATTCCACTCTTCCTTGTTCAGCTCATAATTCTCATTGAATGCCTGGAGTTGAAGCGTGCGCTCCTCCACCAGGGGATGATTCGTCCTGGCATTGGCCGGAGCAGCCACAAATTTCTTGGCGTTCTTTTTGTATTCGATCGGAGCGACTTCCACCCGCTCACCCAGCTCCACCAGGCTCTTCGAGTGACACAACCGGGTCGTCATCCGGTACAGCACCGGGGTCTGGAACTGTTCACTGATGCGATATGCTTCAGCCATGTAATCTTTTGCTTCCTGCGAATTGGAGGCCTCGATCATCGGGATCTTGGCAAACTTGGCATAGTAGCGGTTGTCCTGCTCATTCTGCGACGAATGACACCCCGGATCATCGGCCGACACGATCACCAGACCACCGGTGACCCCGGTATAGGCGATGGTAAACAGTGGATCAGCCGCCACATTGACACCGACGTGCTTCATGGCGGCAAAGGCTCTGACACCGGCCATCGAGGCTCCGATAGCTGATTCCAGCGCGACCTTTTCATTATTGGCCCATTCGGCTACCAGCACATCCTTGTACTGAGCCACCTCCTCCAGGATCTCCGTACTCGGTGTCCCGGGATAGGCACTGCAGAAGACTGCACCGGCTTCGTACAGACCGCGGGCGACGCCTTCATTGCCGGTCATTAAATACTTCATAGACTACTCCTTGTGCTCGTATTGAGAAATCATCTTGCCCAGGGCGATCGAGTACAACTTGGTCTCCGCGCTATCCGCCCGGCTGACTAACACGATCGGCACTCTGGCCCCCATAATGATACCGGCTG
>JAAZLX010000147.1 GCA_012799095.1 Tissierellia bacterium | reverse complement strand
TGATACCGAACCGGGCTCATAGGTGTAAGTAAAAGCCGGGTTGCCCCACAAGCGGTGTATGGCGGTCCAGTAATCATCGCCGGTCAGCTCCTCGTCTTCTTCGAGCCCGAGGTTGAACGGATCATTCAGGTCATAGCTGGGATAGTTGGCGACCGCCAACAGTTCATTCGTTTTGATATCAGATACCACGCCGATCATCTGCTCGGTCTGGAATTCTACTCCGGCTTTTTCCAGATGCATCTGAGTCATCTGCTGGATATAACTGTCAATTGTCAACGCAACGGATTCGCCATCCTGCGGTTCAAAAATCTCCGTATTGGACAAGGCCAATTGATTGCCGAACAAATCGGTATCCATGACATACTTGCCGTTGCGGCCGGCAAGATAATCGTTAAAACTGTATTCCAGACCGCTGCGGCCGAAACCGTCGTCATTGGTAGTGCCGATCAAATTGGAAGCCAAGGTCCCGTCAGGATAGACCCGGCGATATGATTCATACACGCTCAGCCACCGCGGATCCATTTCCCGGATCGCATCGACTGTTTCTTTGCTGGCCCATTTCTTCAACAGAAAATTGCTGATATTGTTATCGTTCATTTTCGCCATGAACTCTTCTTCTGTCACACCGGCGGTTTCTGTGATCACCTCCAGCGTGTCTTCAAACAATTCCTTCTGTTGTTCATCCATATTTTCCAAGACTAAATCAGGCTTATTCACCCAAAGGTCATAGTATTTGGCAGAATAAGCCAGCCGGACATTGTTTCTATCGAGGATGTCGCCCCGCATGGCATACTTATCGATATCTTTTTTGCTGAGTTCGATCGCTTTATATGAATATTCTTTGTGTTTTATGATTTGCAGCTGGACCATACGTCCTGCTATTACTAAAAAAATAAGACATATCGTGATTAAAATCAGATACATCTTGGTATTATTTTTCTTCATCTAATCTCCCGGGATCATGGGATTGACTACTGATTGTCAGCAGCTTTTTTATCTAGATCCTCTTTTACTATAACATTCTTAGCATCGGGATTCAACGCATACTTTATCCGGACCTCGACCGACTGAGTCTCGGCGTCGCTGATTTTGACCAACCCGAGTTTTTCCTGGGCAATCGGTACAATAACGGATGATGAAGTTTCCTGATCGAGTTGATATTGCAGTTCAGCGATTTCACTTTCAAGGACATAGATCTCATTGATCATGCGCTCGTTGTCGAATTTTATACGATTGAGTTCGACATATCCATAGACTGTACTTGCAATTACTACAATAGCCAGTGCTACTACTAAGCCATATAAATAAAATTGACGCACCCGGCTGAGTTCTTTGCGTTTTAAATGCTTGGTTTCTTTTTCTTTTAGACGACGATCGATGTCTTCGTTGTAAGCTTTATCAAATTCACGGAAATCGAGTTTCATGTCGGCTCCTATATTTTCTCTATGACACGTAACTTGGCTGATCGGGATCGAGGGTTAAATTCCAGTTCCTTCATGCTAGGTATGATCGGTTTGCGGGTGATAATTTTGCCAACAGGCTTTAGCCCACAGACACAGATCGGGATCTCTTCGGGACAGGTGCACGGGTTTTCATACTTTCGAAAAGCGTTTTTTACGATCCGGTCTTCTAATGAATGAAAGGTTATAACTGCCAGTCTGCCTCCCGGCGCTAAGACTTCGATTAGTTTATCGAGTGATAGAGCCAGGTTTTCCAGTTCTTGGTTGACTGCGATCCGTAGCGCCTGAAAGGTCCGTCTGGCCGGGTGTTTGGTATCTCTTGCTCCGGCCGGTACTGCCCGTTTGATGACATCGACCAGTTGAAAAGTCGTTTCGATCGGACGATGCTCTATCATAACTTCAGCGATCCGTTTCGCCCAACGCTCCTCACCATACTGAAACAGGATTGTGGTAAGATCTTCATGAGAATACGTATTGACGATCGTACGAGCATCGAGTTTTTGATCCTGATCCATCCGCATATCAAGCGGTGCATCATAATGGTAGCTGAAGCCTCGCTCTTCCGTGTCGAGTTGGTGGGATGATACGCCCAGATCCAACAGCGCACCGTCGAGGTGAGACACATTGAGTTCTCCCAGTAACAAGTCGACATTGATGAAGTTTCCCTTGGCCAGGACAAAGTTCCCGCCGATATCGCGCAGTCTGTCTTTGCTGGCTCGCAATGCTGCTTCATCACGATCCATCGCTATCAGAAGCCCATCATCGAGTTGTTTTAATATATTAGCCGAATGACCGGCACCGCCGAGTGTGCCATCGAAATAGATCCCGTCCGGTTTGACCCGGAGCTGTTCGATGGTCTCGTTCAACAATACACTGATATGTTTGAATTCCATCTAGATCCCCAGATCTTCCAGGTGCTCGGCCAGGTCATCGTAGCTGAGATTTTCGGGATTGTTGTATTCTCCCCAGGCCTTGTCAGACCAGATCTCAACCCGTGAGCCGACACCGATGACGAGTATTTCCTTTTCAATTCCGGCAAATTCGCGCAGGTTCTGTGGAATTAGCATTCGCCCTTGTTTGTCCATCTCTACTTCAGTCGCACCGGAGTAAAATACACGGGTAAATGCCCGGGCTCGGGGGTTGGTCAAAGGTAGCGTTTTCAGTTTTTCCTGAAAGGCGTCCCATTCTGACTCGGGAAACACAAACAACGACTGATCAAGACCTTTTGTAACAAAAAAGTTCTCGCCCAGTTCGTCTCTGAATTTCGCCGGAACGCTTATTCGCCCCTTGGCATCCGCATTGTAACGGTATTCGCCGATGAACATCCCATTCTCCTTAAGTGCTTAGGGAATTTATTCCACTTTCTACCACTTTCTTCCACTTGTAAGGATATTCTAACCCAAAAAAAAACCCCTTGCAAGGGATTTTGAATGTTTCGCCGGATTATTCTTCCGTGTTCGGTTCTGTGTTCGGCTTTTTGTGTCGATTCCAGTAGAAATACAGCGCCGAGAACACAACAATAGTCAAAACACTGAGTAATTGAGCGGTTCGAAATGAACCTATCATCAATGAATCCGTTCTCATGCCTTCGATAAAGAACCGCCCGATGGAATAAAGGATGCCGTAGAGCAGAAAGATCTGGCCGGTGAACTTCTGACGCTTCATCACCCAGAGCAGGACGGCAAATACCATCACGTTCCAAATCGATTCATATAGGAAAGTCGGATGGACTTTGACACCATCGACCGTGATCGCCCAGGGTAGGTCTGTCGGGCCGCCATGAGCTTCACCATTAGCGAAATTGCCCCACCGGCCGATCGCCTGGGCTAAAATCAACCCGGGAGCGACCATATCTGCCAGATCCCAGAAGTCGACTTTCTTGATTTTAGCAAAGATCCAGCCGGCAATAATCCCGCCGATGACACCGCCCTGGATAGCCAACCCGCCTTCACGCAGGTTTAGGATCGAAGCAGGATGCTGGGAGTAATACTCCAGGTTGAATAGCACATACCATAACCGGGAGGCAACGACAGCCGTCGGAATGATCACCAGCAAAAAGTCATAGATCATGTCTTTGTCATACCCTTTTTTCTGGGCGAAACGTTGCAACAGGATGCTGGCTATCAGCATGCCAGAGGCCATCAGTAAGCCATACCATCTTATTTCAAGACCAAATAATGTAAATGCGACCGGGTTCATAGTGTCTCCTCTCTGACGATGCTAAATACATTAGCACCTTGGAACAAATTTTGAAAATCATCCAGCACGATCGAGTTGACAGTTTCCAAATAGTCAAACAGATGTGCTTTCAGATAGTGAAATGCGATATAAGTCTGGGCAATGTTGTGGATGGAATTGAACCCCATCAGAAAGCGGCCCATGGTTTTACGTTTGATTCGATCGACCTCTTCCATCGATACCCCGGTTTCATGAAAACCGGCCAACAATTTTTCCAAATTCAGTTTGAACTGTTCCGGTTTTTTTCCTTCTGCCGAAAAACTGATATAGCAGTAACCCTGACCGTAGTGGTATTCGACATCCAGATCGGATAAAACTCCGGCAGTATAATTTGCTTGAAAAAAGTCAGACCCTTTTCCGAATAGCACATCTAATATCAGGTTGTATTTGATCATACGCTGAAATGCCTCTTCCGGATCATCCAACGGTTCTAATTTTAACAGATAATCAAAGCTCGGTATCGGTGTATCATCAAATTCGATCAAACTGTCAGATGTCGGGATCGAAGGATCACTTTCTATCATTACCCTGGCCTTCGGACGGTATTCATGATAAAACGGCGGCAGTGATTTCACGATCTGATCCAGCTCTTGCGGCTGAAAATCACCAATCAAAAACAGAAACATATTTTCCGGAACATAAAAGTTATCCATCACCAGATCGAGGGTTCGCTTATCGATCTGTTTAATCGATTCATGAGAACCCGCAATATCCTGTCCCATGGGATGGTGAGGGTATAACGCTGTCAGGCCATTGCGATAGGACCGGTAATCAACGGAATCGAGATATATATCGATTTCGCGGCTGATGATATCGCGTTCTAATTCTACCCCCGATTGGGTATATTCTCTCCGAAAGGGAAGCTGCAACAGCAGTTCCAAAGACGGCTCAAAATTATCCGGGGCTGTGAAATCATAACAGGTATTGTCATAGGCCGTGAAGGCATTGACATTGGCCCCCAGTCTTCCCAGCTCTTCTAATATATCGGATGAACTGTTTTCAAACAGTTTGTGTTCCAGAAAATGAGCCGTTCCGGGCGGTGTGTGATGAACGGTGCCGTTATCGTCGATAAATTCTTGATCCAGACTACCGTACCCTACCGACAGAAATGCACCTTTATTGTACCTTTCCGCTTTCGGGTACAAGATGACTTGAAAACCCGAGGCCAGGTCTTGGACATAATACTCTTCATTCAATTGCTGACTGTAAATCCGTTTCATCGGGTTCCCTTTAGATGATAACTGGTCATCAACTCAAAACTCCCGGCTGCCCGGGTGATATCAGTTAACGTCAATTGTTCCAGCTGTCTCACTCTGTCCTCGATCGAGTCAGTCTTGCCGAACAAATCCTGAATGAACTCATAATCCAACATGGTTTCCTGCCGATCCGCCAGACTTTTCAGTCCCTGGATCGTTTCAAGCTTCGCGACAGCAAAATCATCCTCATCGATTTGACCGGCTTGGATTTGTTTGACCAACTGATCGATCTTCGAGACCAAGGCCTCGTGATTGGACTCCTGGTAAGCGACACTGATAAACATGACATTGCGATACTTATCATACTTGGTATAGATCGAGTAGCAGTAGCCCAGCTGTTCGCGAATGGTGCGAAACAACACAGAGTTGGAGTAGCTGCCCAGGATGGCACTAAACAGCATGGCTGCCTGAGAGTCCGGCTGGGTGTGTTCGATGTCGGTCTGATATGCCTGCACCAGGACACTTTGGTTAAGCTTTCGCTCTTCCTCCAAATGAGTCTTCTGCATCAGCTTGTCCAGCTTGGGTAGGCTGGCCGGTCTTAGCCCCACTCCGCCGCTGTGATGTAAAAAATCTCCATGGCGATAGCGAAACACCAGACTATCAAACAAATCATGATAATATGCTACCAGTTCTTGATTGGAAATCTGGCGGACTGTTGCAATATCGCTGTATTTATATATGCCGAGATTGGATGATGCAAAATGAGCCTGATTGCATTGTCGGTAAGTATACGCCTCCGGATCTTTTTGGATCGAGGCCAATTCTTCCATTAAATTGTCTTTTTCCATTTGGAAGATTTCCTGATCGAACAGACCGTCGACCAACAATGGTCTGGTCAATAAGCTGTGGTAAAATTCGATCGCCTGATCGGTCAGATCTTTCTCGATCGGAAGCAATTGATATTTCGGATAAATCATCTTGTATTCCAGCACCAGCTGGTCACGATATTTGTCCAAATCAAAATAAACCACCACACCATAGAGGTCGTCCTCTTGATCACTGATGGCCTTTAAATTGGGATATTCAGCCGAAGAAAAAGTTAGAATTCTGCCCAGTAACGCGCCCAGAGCAGCCTCCCGCAAACTGAGTTCCCGAACAAAGTACAAGCTGATCAGGTTGCTCTTAAAATGTGTCCGCTCAATATCCCGCGTTACCAGACGATCGGGCTTGAACAATTGATCCAATGTTTTTATCAAGGAAACCTCCGCCGGAATATTATACCACTCATTGCCAGTCACAATCTTTTCAATTATAATGATTGCCTGAAGAAGAAAGGAGAATATAGTCCACCACCGGATTATATGACACAATATGAAATTAGGAATCGTCGGTCTGCCCAATGTCGGCAAGAGCACGCTGTTTAATGCCTTAACAAAAGCCGGTGCCGAGAGCGCCAATTACCCCTTCTGTACGATCGACCCCAATCTGGGTGTGGTCGATGTGCCGGATCCAAGACTGAGCGCCCTGGAAGAAATCGAGCATACCGGCAAAATCGTACCGGCTGCAGTATCGTTTTATGATATTGCCGGCCTGGTCCGCGGGGCATCCCAGGGCGAAGGTCTGGGCAATCAGTTTTTATCCCATATCCGCGAAGTCGACGCCATCGTCCATGTAGTACGATGTTTTCAGGATGAAAATGTAGTCCACGTTGACGGAGAGGTCGATCCAACACGCGATATAGAGACCATCCAACTGGAGTTGATCCTGGCCGACATTGAGATCCTGGAGCGACGCATCGGCCGTCTGGAGCGTCAGGCCAAAGCTGATAAAAAAGCCAAAGCCCTGCTAGAGTTTGCCAAACGACTGTTGCAGCATCTGGAAAACGAGAAACCGGCCAAGACCTTCGAATTGGCCGACCAAGAAAAAGATCTGTACCAGGATTTTCGTCTTCTGACATCCAAACCGACCATCTATGTAGCAAATGTTTCAGTTGATGAAATCACCGCCGAAGACAATGACTGTGTCAAACAGATCAAAGCACTGGCAGATCAGGAAAATGCCGAAGTTATTTCCATCTCAGCTCAGATCGAACAGGAACTATCAGAGCTGGATGACGATGACAAACAAGCCTTTCTGGAAGATCTTGGGTTGGAAGAGCCGGGACTGAATCGTTTGATCCACGCGTCCTATCACCTGCTTGATTTGATATCCTTTATCACCGGACGTGAAGTTGAGACCCGGGCATGGACGATCCGAAAGGGTACCAAAGCCCAACAGGCCGCCGGTAAGATCCATTCAGATATTGAACGTGGCTTTATCCGGGCAGAGGTCATTTCGTTTGATGATCTGATCACAGCAGGCGATTTTGTAAAGGCCAAGGAAAAAGGACTGCTTCGCCTGGAAGGCCGGGACTATATCGTCCAGGATGGCGATATCATCCACTTCCGATTCAATGTTTGATTCCATTTAAAAATGACAAAGAGAGGTTTCGACCTCTCTTTTTTGTCTGATGTTTTACTTTTTTCGCAGATAGATACCGATCAAAATCAATATTCCCGGCAACATCAACATGCCACTGGATGAACCGATGCCGGTCTTTGGCAGGGTCTCCTTTATGCTTTGGTTGTCGACCACCATTTCAACCAGCTCATCTTGATGCAGTATAGCAAACTCGATGACAGTTTGATC
>JAAZLX010000025.1 GCA_012799095.1 Tissierellia bacterium | reverse complement strand
CTGAGACATCGAGCACATGCAGGATCATTCGGGTCCGTTCAACGTGGCGCAGGAATTCAAGTCCCAGACCGACGCCTTCGGCCGCTCCTTCGATGATACCCGGAATATCGGCCATGATAAAGCTTTTCCCGGATATCTCTTCCACCACACCGAGATTTGGATAAAGGGTCGTAAAGTGATAGTCGGCTACTTTGGGTTTGGCTTTGGTGATCCTGGCCAACAATGAGCTTTTCCCGACATTGGGAAAACCGACCAGCCCGACATCGGCAATACTTTTCAGTTCCAGTACGATGTCAAAAGCCTGACCGTCTTCTCCCGGCGTGGCAAAATCGGGTGCCCGGCGGACACTCGTTTTAAATGTGGAATTGCCCCGACCACCTTTACCGCCCCTGGCGATCAACTTACGATCGGTTGGATCAGACAGATCGGCCAGGATTTTTCCGGTGTGCTTTTCATAAATAACTGTGCCTTGCGGCAGTCGCAGCACCAGATCCTGGCCGCTCTTGCCATGCATGTTCTTCTTATAGCCGTTGGCACCGTCGTCGGCTTTGAATTTTCGCTTGTAGTGAAAATCCATCAGTGTGTGCATGCCGGTGTCGACTTCTGCAAAAATCGAGCCTCCCCGGCCGCCATTGCCCCCGTCTGGGCCTCCTTCAGGTACATAGGCTTCCCGGCGAAAGGAGACTGCTCCGTTACCGCCCTTTCCGGCCTGTATATGCACTTGGGCGTGATCTATAAACATACTTACCTCGTTTCACCTATAAGTACCCCATTTCAAAAAAAAGAAAGTGTTGCCACTTTCTTTTGCGGTACTTTTTTATTGTTCGACAGCGTAAACGCTGACTTGCTTTCTGCCTCTGCCTTTGGGCTCAAAGCGGACAATACCATTGATTTTTGCAAATAATGTATCATCACCACCCCGACCGACATTGTTGCCGGGATGAATTTTCGTTCCACGTTGACGAACGATGATGGAGCCAGCCGGTACGGTTTGTCCGTCACCACACTTGACACCCAGTCGTTTCGCTAATGAGTCACGACCATTCTTTGAGGAACCGACTCCCTTTTTACTGGCAAAGAGCTGCAGATTGAATTTTAGCATCCTATTCCTCCTTACTCTTTATGTTTAGAAACTTTCCATATTCTTGTTTGATCCCGTCAGCACCCATCCAAGCGACTCGAAGGACTGCCTGAATCGCGGGGTCCTGATAAGACCGATCGACGATTTTTACCCTCAGACGATTTTCTTCTTCTTCGATGTAGGCATTGGCTCCCATATCGTCCAGGCTATTGGCCACTGCATACAGGATCGCGCTGATTCCGGCACAGACAATGTCCTGGCCATGATCAGCATATCCGGCATGACCGCTGGAGTCAAAACCTGTCAGCTCGCCCTCGTGCTTGAAAAAAGTGATATTGATCATTACAGACTGATGGACTCGATCCGTACAGCTGTATAAGGCTGACGATGTCCTTTTTTCTTGCGATGGTCTTTTTTGGGCAAATACTTGAAGATAATGACTTTATCAGCCTTACCTTGTTCCAGTACCGTGGCTTTGACGAGAGCGCCATCGACCAACGGTGATCCAAAGCTGCTGGTTTCGTCATTGACAACGGCCAGAACACGATCAAATTCAATGGTATCGCCGACTTCGCCGGCCAATTTCTCGACTCGGATCTCATCGCCTTCTGCGACACGAAACTGCTTACCGCCTGTTTCGATAATTGCGTACATATGTGGTTACCTCCTCTATCCAGACTCGCCGGTCAGGTGCTATGCTTCAATACCTGATTCCGCGCGGTTACCGATTAATGTTATCATACCACAACCCCAAATTCAAGCGTTTTTTCCAGGGGGTGCCGGCCTAAAAAATCTTTGTCGGATAATGGACTTCCATCAGGCACAGTCCCCCGGCAGGTGCCAGTATGGCTAAGGAGCGATTTTTGTCCTGAAGAATGGTTTCGATTACACCGACCGGCAGTTGTCCCCGACCGATGGCAATCAGCGTTCCCACGATCAACCGGATCATATGATGCAGGAATCCATCTCCGGTAACAGAAAACCGGATCCGTCGTCCATTGTCCTCCGAAACGACAGCGATCTCGAGCTGTTCGATCGTTCGGATGCTTTTTTTGCTCCGCCCAACACTGAAACCGGAAAAATCATGTTTTCCGATCAGTGGCGATGCAGCCCGCTTCATCACTTCGATATCCAACGGACCCTCAACGGTCCACTCCAAATGACGCTGGAACACATCCAGTTTGTCACTCTCATAAACTGTGTAGCAATACTTTTTGTTGACGACCGCATGACGAACATGAAACGACCGGTCTACCTCAGCCCAGCCAGTCACAGCGATGTCTTCCGGCAGGTAACGATTGATCCGGCGGGCAATATCAACCGGTGCCAGGTCGGTATCCAAGTCAAACCCGGCGACCTGCCCGGCGGCATGAACACCGGCATCGGTCCGGGATGCACCCTGTAGATCGATCGGCTGATCAAAGGCTCGTTCTATCAGACTGTTCAGATGGCCCTGGATGGTGTTTTTGGTGTTCTTTTGGCGTTGCCACCCGCGATAGCCCCGACCGTCATACTGCAGCTTGAGGACAAAACGGCGCATCATATGGTTGTTCCCTTCTTAGAAAAACTGAAAATAGCCAAAGACTTCATTAAAATTGATTTCCAGGTCGTCAATATATTCTTCGATCCCGCGATAGCGGCGGCTGAGTTCGATGCCTCGTATTTTACGGCCCCGGCCGCGCTCAATGTCTAAGCGATATTGGATAAAGTCGGCCATGACTTCAAGTAACGGGATGTCGTACAAATTGAGACCGACTCGTTTACGACTGATTTCCAGCAAACCCAGTTTTGAAATATTGACGTGTCGGATCCGGGAATCAAGCTTCATCAGATCATGGAAATATTCCTGTCTGCCTTGGCCGATCAGATCCATGATGACCAATCCGCCGACATTCATCGTGATCAATAGTTTAGAAATAAATTCCATGGCCCGATCATTCACCTGATTCGGGCTGATAGACGATTGCCCTGAGTTGACATCGATGATCAGTCCGACCCGGGTCATATCGACGTGATACGTAATGTCATCGTCAATGATGGTACCCTGGCGTAGCCGGACCAATTCCTCTTCAAACTCAAGGATCTCCATTTCATCCCAGTTGACTTCCGGTCCCGGCGGACGGTAGATCAGCTTGGCATAACGTTCACCGGCTTCGCTCAGGCTGGCTTCTCGATAGACGTATTCCAGGTCACGGATCTCCTGTTCCACTTTATAGAAGCTGGTTTGGGCCGCTTCCCGGCGATAATACACATGGCGAAAGCCTTTGTTCATCAGGATGGAACGCATCGGCTCCCCAATCCCGTCAGACACATCGGTTTCCCGATCCGGTCGGTAGATGACATACTGACCTACCAGACCGATATTGCGCGACAGAACAGGATGTTTCTTGGGCTGGACTTTGCGCACTTCAAACAGATAGTGGCGACCGACGACCAGTTTTTCCCGTCCCTGATAGATGCCTTTTTGACGTTCCCCCAGATCGACGAAAAAACCTCGCATCGTGGCATGATATGCCTCTACCCGTCCCAGAAACACCATTCCCGGTTCGATCCCCTGACGAGGAAAATAGGCGGCATCGACCAAGCGGTCATCTTCAAACACCAGGCGGCGACGGTATTTGTCGGTTTCATAATTTATCGTAGCCATAGACTCCTGCCCGTTTCGTCATAGACATCGACTCGAACGATGTCATAATCATACACCTTGTCGGGATCATCCAGCATCGCGATCAGCAGGTCGGTCGGTTTTAAATTCGAGACGCTACCGGCTTTGAGATGGACCCAAAGCTCATCCGATGTCAATTGATATTCGATGATCATGGGTTTGGCATCTCTGGTGCGCTCCCCTTTTTTGGTGTGTTTTTGAAATAGCAGTTGCTCTCGTTCGAGTCCTTCGGCAAATGGCATCAGATCGCCTGTGATCTTAAAATCAGCGCTGGCGACGACCGCCATCAACGGTTTGCCTTCGACCGGTTTGGCTCCGGTCACCCGGAGTCCGGGCGGCATCTCCATGACCAGGAATCGATCGGTATCAAAACCATCCTCGACTTCGATCTCGAGATAATCATTGACCGCCTGAATACCGACGGCCAGCGGCAGAGCAAAGTTCATTTTCGGCTTTGGGTTGAAGCCTTCGGAATACAGCATCGGGATATTTTCCCGACGAAACAGTTGTTCCCAGGTCTTCATGACTTCCAGATGAGACAAAAACTGCATCAAACCGAGCTTTTCATAGCGTAGTCTAACGTTCAAAGCAGATGCCTCCTATCCGTGTCGTATTGATACCGCAACCAAGACAGCCGTCCCGGCAATCGATCGATGTTTCAGCCGCCAGAGCCTGCTGATATTCCCGCCATAAAAATGTACGGGTCACGCCCGGATCAATGATCTCCCACGGGAAAAACTCATCTTCCTGTCGGGCCTTCAAATACATCTCGAGCGACTGACCGGCATCGGTCAGAGCCTGAAGCCATAATTTATAATCAAAGTATTCCTTCCACGAGTCGAATTTGGCTCCCATCCGGTAGGCTCGTTCGATCACATCGCCCGTGCGACGCGACCCCCGGGCCAGAACACCTTCCAAAGTCGTGGTATCGATATCATGATATTGATAGCGTATATTTCTCCCCCGCAGGTGATTGCGCAGATAATCCTGACGGATCCGGATGATGTCAGGTGAAGTCTGTTCGACCCACTGAAAGGGTGTGAATGGTTTAGGTACCAGCGAAGAGGTGCTGATCGTCAGTTGAAGGGCTTTTTGGGGTCGCTTTTTTTCGTAAAAAATCTTCTCGACCCGTTTGGCAATCTGTTCGATGCCCTGGACGTCTTCAAAGGTTTCTGTCGGCAGCCCCAGAATAAAGTAAAACTTGATCCGGCTCCAGCCGAGATCGAACATTTCTCTCATGGTGTTGTCTATATCAGCATCCGTCACATTCTTGTTGATGACATCTCTCAAGCGCTGGGTGCCGGCTTCCGGGGCGAACGTTATGCCGGATTTTCTGACCGAAGCCACCTTCTGCAGCACTGAAGTCGAAAAGCTGTCCATCCGAAGCGATGGCAGACTGATGGATACATTCTTCTCGGTATATTTCTCAGCCAATTGGTCGACGATCGGCTCGATCTCCGAATGGTCGAGTGTCGACAGGGATGTCAGACTGAACTCGCGATATCCGCCGTGTTCGACCATGTTATCGACCAGGTCAACGATCTGTTCCCGGCTGCGTTCGCGCACCGGGCGATAGATCATGCCGGCCTGACAGAAGCGACACCCCTTGGTGCAACCGCGAAAGATCTCGATCACTCCGCGATCATGCACCACATCCATATAGGGGATGATCATACGGTCAGGGTAGTAGGCTGTTGTCAAATCCTTGATAAATGCCTTGACGATGGGATACGGGGCATCCGAGTGAAGCGGCTCATAACCGATCAGGCGCTCACCCTCCCAGATGTCACGGTAAAACTTCGGTACGTAGACACCGGGCACCGTCATGGCCCGGATCAAAAAGTCTTCTTTCGACCGGGCTGTTCGATAGATGTCCATCAACTGAACGATCGATTCTTCGGCTTCTCCGATCACAAATAAATCAAAAAAGTCCGCCATCGGTTCCGGGTTAAAGCAGACCGGTCCGCCCCCCATGATGATCGGATCTTCCTCCGACCTGTCAGTCGATCGCAAAGCGATCCCACCCATATCCAGCATGTGTAATACATTGGTAAAGCTCAACTCATACTGCAAGGTAAAGCCGATAAAATCAAATTCCTTCAATCGGCTCCTTGTTTCAAGCGATACAAAATCGGTGTCCCCGGCTTTGATCCGCTGCTCCATGTCTTCGGCAACGGCAAACACCCGCTCACAATAGACATCCTCGATTTGATTGAGCAGTCCGTACAAAATATGCATGCCCAGGTGACTCATGCCGACTTCATACAGGTCGGGAAAGGCAAACAGGTAACGGATTGCAACGTCGTTTAGATCTTTTGAGACCGAATTGATCTCCTGCCCCATATATCGGGTCGGTTTTTCGACCGATCGTAAAATAGCTTCATAATTTTTCATGCATCTATTATACAACATTCTGACAAATCATAGCATGCCATGCGCCTTCATACTAAAACTGTCATGTTTACCGATGATGACATGATCCAAAATCGGGATGCCGATAATTTTTCCGGTCTCCTGCAATCGTTTGGTCACCTGGATATCCTCATCACTCGGGCTGGGATCTCCACTCGGGTGATTGTGTGTCACAATGATCGCTGCCGCCCCATTTTTAATGGCATTTTGAAAAACTTCTCTCGGGTGTACGATCGATGAATTGATCGTCCCCTGCGAGACGATTTCTTCTGAAATCACATCGTTTTTGACATTGAGCTGCAGCACCATAAACACCTCCCGGCTGAGATGAGCGATCCGGCCCTTGACCAGGTCGACCACCGCCTGTGGACTGCTCAGCCGCTGGGCCGGTTCGGACACGACCATCTGCTGTCGCCGTCCCAGTTCAAAACTTGCCAGCAGCGTAGTCGCCTTGGCTAATCCGATTCCCGGAAGCTCCATCAACTGATTCAAGGTAAAATAGGCCAGATCGTTCACACCGTTTTGCGTCTGTGACAACAGACGATTGGCCAATGCCAGCGCAGAATCTTGTCTTGAACCACTGCGCAACAAAATCGCGATCAGTTCGGCTGTACTCAACTGTTCAACGCCAAAGCGCTGCGCCTTTTCTCTCGGCCGCTCGGACACCGGTAGATCCATTAATTTCATATCTGCCTCCCCCTCCAGTATAGGGACCGTAAGACAAAAAAAGACAGACCCTGGCCAAGTGTCCATCAAGGTCTGTCTTTATGCCTAATGATTTGTATCAATGATAGTTTAAATAGCGTCCAGCATCGCCTGCAGTTTTTCGGTCGGCAGTCCAATCACATTGTTGACGTCGCCGATGATTTCCTTGACCAGATCTCTGCCCTCTTCCTGGATAGCATAAGCACCGGCTTTGTCGAGATAATCGGCCTGATCGAGATAACGCTCGATTTCACGCGAGCTCATTTCCCGAAAGGTTACCAGTGATACCTCATAATCGACCAGACTGGCTCCTGTTTCCAGATTTTTGACATAAACACCGGTGATGACCTGATGCGTTTTCCCCTGAAGCTGACTGATGATATCAAAGGCATCGGCCCGATCCTTCGGTTTTCCGATCAACCGTTTGTAATACACCATCGTGTCACAGGAGATTAGCTTGCCCCGGCTGTGTTTCGCAGCAATTTCAAGCCCCTTCAACATGGCGCAGTTCATAGCTTCGATCCGGGGGTCTCCCAGGGGATCGACCTTTTCCTCGACCGTCGGTCGATCGACCTCAAACTCGGGATACAACCCGGCCAGCAGTTCTTTTCGTCGGGCACTGCCTGAACCTAAGATCAGTTTCATGATTTCACCACCCGATCCCGAATATCTCCGATCAAATAGAACGATCCGTACACAATGATCAAATCATCCTTATCTGCCATCGAACAGGCCAAATCAAACGCCTTGTTCAGATCAGGCTCAATCGTCGTTTCGACACCATAGGGTTCGATCAGCGAGGCAATCTCTTCAGCCGAATGTGTTGCTTCGGTGTGAGGTTCTGTCGCAATCATGTGCTGGAACAACCCGGCCGTATGCTTCAGCACACCGGCCACGTCCTTGTCGTCTTTCATCCCGAAAACCGCGATGCAACGCTTATCCTTACACACCTGATTGAATGTTTCTAACAATGTCCTGGCACCGTGCGGGTTGTGTGAGCCATCGATGTAGATATCCGGACTGTTGGCCACCTTTTCCAGTCTTCCGGGCCATTTGGTATGCAGGATACCCTGCTTCATCCGGTAATCGGTGATCTTAAGCTCACCGGTCTTTCGCAACGTGTCCATGACCGTCAGGGCCGTGATGGCATTTTCCACCTGATACCTGCCCAATTGTCTTAGTTTGAATTCTTTGTCATTCCACAGAAAGACCGTCCCGGTCAAATCACTCGACTGGATGGCCTTTTTCGGCACCTTGACATGGATCAGGGGGGTATTCCGCTGTTTTGCGACCCGCTCGATTTCCTTTTTTGCTTCGGCTTGCTGCGGTGCGATCACCGCCGGGACATTTTTACGCAGGATCCCGGCTTTTTCACCGGCGATCTCCGTCAGAGAATTGCCCAGAAAACTGGTGTGATCGAATTCGATCGGTGTGATCACGCTACAGACCGGATCAACGATCGCATTGGTAGCATCGAGTCGACCTCCCAGCCCGACTTCCATCACGGCATACTGACAGCCCCGGTCTCGAAAATAGACCAATGACACGGCCGTCAGGACTTCAAATTCGGTCGGATGGGTCAAGCCACGTGCTGTCATCGCAGAAACTGCTTTTTTGACTACAGTAATAGTCTGAGCCAGATCATCATCACTGATCATCTCCCCATCGACCTGAAAGCGTTCATTATACTTGACCAGGTGAGGTGAGGAATAAAACCCGACCGAATATCCGGCCTGTTGTAGCATGGTATAGATCATCGAGCTGGTCGAACCCTTTCCGTTTGTCCCGGCCACGTGGATCAGCTTCATTTGCTTGTCCGGCCGGCCCAGCTCATCCAGCAATTGGTTGATATTGTCCAGACCGAGTTTGCGCCCCAGCTTGTAAGTCTGATTCAGATAGTGCAGAGCCCGTTTGATTTTCATTTCTTGTCCTCGATCAATGACATTTTGTCAGCCAATTCGACTATTTGTTCTTGATACTCCGAGACCTTGTTGCGTTCATTCTCAACCAGTTGTGCCGGAGCTTTGGACACAAAGCCCGGATTGTTCAGCTTGGCTTTGGCCCGTTCGATCTCACCTTCCAACCGGTCTTTTTCCTTGGACAGGCGCTGATACTCTTTAGCATAATCGATCAGATCATCCAGGGGCAAGGTCAGTTCCACCTGATTGACCAGAATAGTAGAGGCATTCTCGACCATCTCGGGTCTGTCCAGCACTTCACTGACCGAAGCCAGTGCCTGGAAGGCCTCCGTTTGATCTTTCATCAGCTGCACCATCCGGGGATCTCCTGACAGATACAGTCTGCCTTTTCGTCCGACCGGAAGATCCATCTCAGCCCGCAAATTTCTGATCCTGCCGATGGCACCCATGATCGTCTCCATCGCATCGAGGTCGGTTTGATCGACCTGTCTGAGTTCGGGCCAGCTGGCCACGACCAGGTTGCCGTCAGCTCCCGGGACGGACTGCCAGATTTCTTCGGTGATAAACGGCATGAATGGGTGCATCAGTTTGAGCAGGTCCTTCAGAACTGTCCATAAGACTGTCCGAACGGTGGCATCACCGGCATACAGTCTCTTTTTCGACAGCTCGATATACCAGTCGCAATAACTGCCCCAGGCAAAGTCAAGCGCCCGATCAGCCGCCATGCCGAGTTCGGATTTTTCCAGCGAGTCTGTAATATCAGTGATCGCCAGATTTAACTCACTCAAGATCCAGCGGTCGGCCATTGTCAAGTCTTCTTCACCGGTCAGTTCGGCCGGTGCCTCCTCCAGGCTGCTTAGGACAAACCGGGAGGCATTCCATAATTTGTTGGCAAAGTTCCGGGCTGACTCGACTCGCTCCATGGAGAATCTGGTGTCATTACCGGTGGCGGTTCCACTGATCAGCATATAGCGCAGTGCATCGGCCCCGTACTCATCGATCACCTCGATCGGATCGGTCCCGTTGTTTAGGCTCTTGGATATTTTACGCCCCTGGCTATCACGCACGATGCCGTTGATCAGCGTGGTATGAAACGGCGCTTCATCCATGAATTTCAGCCCCGAGAACATCATCCGAACCACCCAGAAAAAGATAATGTCATATCCGGTCACCAAAACATCGGTCGGATAAAAATAATCCAGATCAGGTGATTGATCAGGCCATCCCAGGGTGCTAAACGGCCACAGGGCGGAACTGAACCAGGTATCCAGAACATCCGGGTCCTGGGTGAATTTTTCGCCGCCGCAATCAGGGCAGACATCCGGCATCTCATGTGCCACGGCAAGATAATTACAGCTGTCACAGTAGTAGGCCGGGATCCTGTGGCCCCACCATAATTGACGGGAAATATTCCAGTCTCTGATATTATCCAGCCAGTTGTTGTAGATTTTGACATATCGAGCCGGGATGAACTTCATGTCACCCTGCTCCACGCTTTGTTTGGCTTGTTTGGCCAGGTCTTCCATCGCAACAAACCACTGATCACTGATCCTCGGCTCCACCACCTTGTGGCAGCGATAACAATGGCCTACTGCATGGACATGATCCTTTTGACCGACCAGGTAGCCTTGTTCACTCAGATCCTTGACCACCTGTTTTCTGGCCTGATAGCGATCGAGTCCGGCATAGATACCACCCTCTTCGTTTACCTTGGCATCTTCGGTAAAGATGTTGATGACCTCGAGCCCATGACGCTGACCGATCTCGTAGTCGTTCGGGTCATGTGCCGGTGTGACTTTCAACGCACCGGTCCCCAACTCCCGATCGACATAGTCATCCGCCACCACCGGGATCTGTCGATCCATCAGCGGCAGGTGGACAAACTTTCCAATCAAGTGTTTGTAACGATCATCCTCAGGATGGACGGCAACCGCCGTGTCAGCCAGCATGGTCTCCGGACGGGTGGTGGAAATGATCAGTTTCTCTTCACTGTCTACCACCGGATAAGCAATGTCATAAAAAGCCCCGGAAACATCATTGTGCTCGACTTCGGCATCAGACAAAGAGGTGCCGCAGGTGGGACACCAGTTGATCAGACGGTTGCCTTTGTAGATCAAGCCTTCCTGGTAAAGGCGGATAAACACTTCCAGGACGGCTTTGGAACAGACATCATCCATCGTGAAGCGTTCTCTGTCCCAATCACAGCTGTTGCCCAGCCGCTTCATCTGCTCGACGATCTGACCGCCGTACTTATCCTTCCAGGCCCAGGCCTTGACTAAAAACTCATCCCGGGTCATGTCATCCTTGGTCCGGCCTTCCTCGCGCAACACCTGATCCAAGATCTTGACTTCCGTCGCGATCGAGGCGTGGTCCGTTCCCGGCAGCCACAGTGCTTCAAAACCCTTCATCCGCTTGTAGCGGACCAAGATATCCTGCATCGTGTGATTCAGGGCATGACCTTCGTGCAGTTTTCCGGTGATGTTTGGCGGTGGCAAAACAATCGTAAACGGCTTTTTGTCAGGGTTGACCACGGCTTTAAAATTGCCATCGTCCAGCCACTTCTGATAAATTCGTTTTTCAAATACTTGCGGTGAATATGTTTTTTCCATGTTATTTTCCTTTACAGTGGCTGACCACAGTTCTGACAGTAATTGGCCGTCTCGTCATTCAGTGACTGACAATTGCGACAGCGGAGCTTCACCTGTGGCTGGTTGTCATCGGTTTTGTTGTCATCGGTTTCTTCGATTACGTCTTTTAACAGGCCTCCGGCGGCCCGGGCATACGGTTCCAGATCGTGTTTGGCTTTTTGAGGATCAAGAATCACTCCACTGCCGGCCAGACCGCGAGCTCCAATCGTACGCAATGCGGTACCGATCATGATCAAGACAAAACCGATCAGTCCAGGCAGCATCGATGGCGGTTGACCAAAGTTTGTCATAGCACCGAAACTGGAAAAGAAAACTGACAAAAACAGAATAATGCCGAGTATTATCAATCCCATACCGACGTAGTACAATGTCTTGCGATTTTCCGGAATATCTCTGTTTGGCTGTTTCATGACACCTCCAAAATAATAAAAAAGGCCTGACGCAAGGGACGTCAGACCGTGGTACCACCCTAATTACTTCTCTTAGCGTTAACGGGCTAACCCGATGATTCTAACAGGCGACCTTCATTTGCCTTCACCCGGAAACTTTCACCAACCGTTTCCTCTCTTGATCGGACGACAAACTACTCCTCCTGCATCGCAGAATCTATCCCTATAATACTGGTAGAAATGACTTCTGTCAATCGAACAAACGCCCGAATGTGACACTCAAGTCTGACTATTCATCTGTTTCTGCTGACTGATCTTCAAAAACAGACCGATAACGGCTGTTGGAACGCCACAATAGATACTCTTCGATCCCGGCATCTTTCAGTGCTTTGATTTGTTGGGCGACCTCTTCTTTGCCATAGACCTGATAATAGCCTTCTCCCAGGTATTCCGCGGTAAAAGCCTGTAGCCATGGTCGCGAGATCGGTGGTTTATCAGCAGCGGCAAAGATTTCCTTTTCTTCTTCGATATACTCAGTCACCACTTGGTAAGGCTCGAGGTCGGGAATGTCGATCTCAAAATAACCTAGCCCCCAGTGGCTGGGATAGATCATAGCCGATAAGACATCCACGTTTTCAACGATTGCCGCCAGATCCTGACCGATCCCGCTGTTATAGTCGAAGGCAATATATCCAAAGACATCGACTGACATTTTAGCGTTTTTGGCATTGATCCGCTGTTTGGCATAAGCCATGAAATCAGTGATCGCCTGTTGATTGCGGGCGATCAGGTTGGTCTGATCGGCATAGTCTCCCCGATCGTAGATCAAGTCCTGTTCCACCAACTCAAAGCCCTCAGCGAATCGGACATAATCATACTGGATCTCATCAAAACCTAGATCCAGGGCCAATTCAGCCACGTGAACATTATAGTCCCAGACGCGTTTCATCAGCGGGTTGACAAAAGCCTGCCCGTCGCTGTTGAGCACTCCGCCCCAGGGATAGGCAAAAGCCAATTCCGGATGGGTCGCTCCCAGTGCCGGGTCGCGAAAAGCGACGATCCGGGCGATCAGGTAGATACCTTCCGACCTCAGATCATCCAGCAGTTGCTTAGAATAAGTCGGCTGGGTCAATTCCCGGATCAAAGCATCAGATGATTGATTTTCTACTCTGGTATAGCCATAGTCATCTTTAAAATCGATCACCAGGGAATTGAGATCGTTTGCCTTCATGATCTCGACCACTTCATCCATGATCTCCTGTGACCCGGCAGCAAAGGCTGATATATAAAGCCCTCTTACCCCGGTTTTGGGATAATTGAAGCCCTTTGGCATAACATCGAATACTCCTTCGGGAAGGGCCTGCAGGTCAACAAACGACCCCCGGTACAACTCGATCGGCTGGGGTGCCTGGTAGGCCACCGCTTGAGGTGTTGCCGCTTCGACGTCATCATCACCGGAAACCAACACGATCAGGATGATCGCCAGCACGATCATCGTTGCCATCAGGCCGATCCGGGAGTAGAATTTAGTCTTGTCTTTGACCCGGATTTTACTCATGAGCGATCTCCGCCGGGTCAATGAAGCCATAACCCAAACTGCTTAAACCCTGAATGATGTCATCGATCGCTTCGGCTGTGTTTTTTCGATCATGCATCAGCAGGTTGGCTCCTGATGTCAGCATGGGGCTCTCGACCATGATCTCGGCCAGGGCGGAAGCGTCCTGATAATCCGTCTCCCAGTCATAGCCATATGTCCAGTTCATCGCAAGCATGCCCATTTCCTGAGCGATTTGTGAGACCTCCGGATTGGTAATGCCATAAGGCGGTCGGAAGAATTTGGCCGGTTCTCCCGTCAATTCGATCAATTGATCATTCAGTACCTTCAGTTCCTCCCGGACCCCTTCGGCACTCATCTGAGTCAAGTCGGGATGATTCTGAGAGTGATTGCCCAGGGCAAAACCCAGATCGTAGATCTGTTTGACCGTTTCTTTACCGACATCACTGTTGAGATATGCCCCGTAAACAAAGAAGACCGCCGGGACATCGTTTTCTTTCAGCGTCTCAGCGATCGCCAGCGCATGCTTGGCATCACCGGTGATCGGCACATCATCAAAGGTAAGCAGGACAGCTTTGGCCGGATGATCTCCGATCGGTTCGAATAGTTGAGTCGTCTGATTCAAACGATATTTCGCTTCGATCACCGGAGCATCGGCCGGCGGTGTTGTTTCTTCTGACACCGGCTCCCCGGTCT
>JAAZLX010000024.1 GCA_012799095.1 Tissierellia bacterium | reverse complement strand
TTCTGGGATTGGCGGTGGCTAATTATATCAATATCCTCCATCCCGACCTGTTTATCTTTGGCGGTGGCATCATGGAAGCGCTTCATGAAGTCATGTTGCCCCGGATCAAACAGATTGCCCAGACCAATGCCATGCCGGCTTTGTCCCATGACATTGAGCTGACGATGAGCCAGCTGGGGGATAATGCCGGGATCGTCGGAAATTTTCATCAAATATTTGAGGCGGTAAATCATGCTTAAATCAATGACGGGATTCGGCCGGGATCAGCTCGACCGGGAAGATTACAGTCTAAAGATCGAACTCAAGAGCGTCAATTCACGCTATTTAGATATTCATTTCCGTATGCCCAAATTGTTTAATCCTTATGAAGACAGCATGCGTCAACAGATCTCACAGACCATCACCCGCGGTAAAGTCGATGTTTTTATCGAATTTCACCACCGGCCCGGTGTCGGACTGACAATTGAGCCCAATTTCGATGTAGCAGAAAAATATCTGAAAGCTTATCGCTCCATCACCCGACACGAGCATTTAAGTCAAGATATCCCACTGGATCTTCTGGCACAAGTACCGGACATCTTAACAGTATCAGAATCGGAAGTAGACGAGACGTCACTCGCCCGGGATATCTCTCACGTACTGGAGCATGGACTGGCCCAGCTCGATGGCATGCGTCGTGCCGAAGGAGAGAATCTGAAACAAGACTTGCTGTTGCGAGCGGAACTGATCAAACAGGCGGCCGCTCGAATTGAAGCGATACATCCGGAAATATTGCTAAAGTACCGTGATCAAATGAAAAAGCGGCTGGATGAATTGTTAGACCAACCTCAGGTGATCGACAACCAACGGCTTGAGATCGAACTAGCCATTTATGCGGAAAAGAAAGATATCCAGGAAGAACTGACCCGGATCGGATCCCACCTGAATCAATTTGAAGATATGATCAGTAACGGTGGTGAAGTCGGTCGCACATTGGACTTCTTGACCCAGGAATTAAACCGCGAAATCAATACTATTGGATCGAAAAGTTCAGGCTATGATATCAGTCGTGAAGTGATTGAGCTCAAAGGACAACTTGATAAGATCCGGGAACAAATACAGAATGTGGAGTAGACATGCTTGAGAGACAAGGAAATCTGTTTGTTGTCAGCGGACCCTCCGGGGCAGGTAAAGGCAGTATTATTAAACAATTGATCAAACAGCGTCCTGAAATATGGGTCAGCGTTTCGGCTACCAGTCGTGAACCCAGGCAGGATGAAGTCGAAGCTGTCAGTTATTTTTTTAAATCAAAGGACGAATTTCGCCGATTGATCGATCAGCGGGCCTTTTTGGAATGGGCTGAAGTATTCTGTAACTACTATGGTACCTTACGTCAACCGGTCCTCGATGCGCTGAAGCAAGGCACCAATGTCATACTGGAAATCGATATTCAGGGGGCATTGCAGATCAAGCAGATGTATGATGAGGCTATTTTTGTCTTTATCCTGCCTCCGTCACTAGACGAGTTAGAGAAACGAATCAAAAACCGAGGTTCAGA
This sequence comes from Tissierellia bacterium, assembly GCA_012799095.1. GTDB lineage: Bacteria > Bacillota > Clostridia > Peptostreptococcales > Acidaminobacteraceae > DUPT01. The sequence continues at coordinate 23,696 of JAAZLX010000024.1, read as the reverse complement.
GACCGAAGAAAGTCTGGCATTAAGACTCAAAACCGCTCTGGAAGAAATCAGTTATATTGAAAAATACGATTACTTTATCATTAATGACGATTTGGCGGAATCGACCCGTAAACTCGATGCCATCATTACCGCAGAAAATGCAAAAGTAGCCCGCGATGTCATCGAGATGCTGGATTCTGCCGACAAAGGATTTATGCTTGGCTAATTACACTGTCGTTTTGTTGGAAGCTGTCCGCAGCTTCGACCAATTTTATACATATCGATCTACGACCCCTCTCCGGACCGGAGACAGGGTCTTAGTTCCATTTGGGCCCAAAGACGAACCGAAAGAAGCGGTCGTGTTCGGCCCGGCTGAGGAAATGACAGATATCAAACCAATCATTCGCCATTTGTCGGTCCAACCACTAGCGGAATCTCTGGTCGAGAGTCTGCGCTGGGCTGAAAATTACTATGTCGCACCGGTCGGTGCATTGGCGAAGCTGGCACTGCCTAAAGCAGTCCGTTTTGATGTCAGATTAACTTATGAGGTGATCGATCCGACGCTTGAAGCGGATACCCGCCAACAAATCGCGTCAAATAACATATCAGGTAAGAATTTAAACCAGTTGGTCGAGTCGGGCAGAATTGCCCGTGTCTACAGTGCAGAGCGTAAAGGGCTGGCTACTGTTCGATACTTTCAACGGGATAATATCGATCAACTGAAAGCATTCCAAGCCGATTTACCCGCTCGTCAGACGATCTTGCACCATGTCCTAAGTGAATTACAACAAAAAGACAAGATTCCAGTTGCTCAAAATATTACCTCACGTCATATCGAGATACTGGCTCAGGGTAGTGGCGTTCGACTGGTCGAATTGCCCCAACCGCCGACGCCGAACCAGCCGCAGTTTGAACTGCCTGTATTGACCAAAGACCAGGCAACGATAGCTACGGAACTATCCAGCGGTACTCATCTGATATACGGGATACCGGCTTCAGGTAAGACGACCATCCTGATGGACCGGATCCGCCGGACCCTGGATGAGGGGAGACAAGCCGTTGTCCTGGTAGCTGAGCGTTTGATGGCAGAACAACTGACTCGCCGGATGATGGAACATTTCACCGAACCCGTCGCCACGATCCATTCCCAAAACAATGACACACAAATCAGACACCTTTATCATTACATCGCCCGGGGAGACTACAAGATTATCATCGGGACCCGAAATGCCATCCTGGCACCGTTTGACAATTTGGGCCTGGTAGCGATCGACGACTTCCACGATGACGCCTTTTATTCCGATGAACCTCCAGTCGATTTTCGCCGGTTGGCCATCGAGTACGCCGGGCGTCTGTCGATTCCGGCTGTGTTGATCAGTTCGACTCCCGATCTTACATTTTTGTCAGATGAGTCGATAGAAAAACACTATTTAGCATCAGCTTTCACTGACCACAAGCGGATCTATCAACTGATCGACATGAAAACACAGATGGTCGGAACTGCCAATGCCTGGTTGAGTCGACCGCTGGAACAGGCAGTCAAGCAAAAGAGTCTATTGTTTTTCAATCGGATCGGTTATGCCTCACTGGTGCTGTGTCGTCAGTGTGGTCAAGCACTAAGCTGTCCTGAATGTCACCAGCCTATGATGTATCATCAGACATCAAAAAGGCTGCACTGCCGTCTCTGCGGCGTGTCAGACTCCTTACCCAAAGCCTGTCCGGCCTGTGGGTCAGAAAATTTTGAGTTTGCCGGTATGGGACTTGAAAAACTATCCGAACTGTTGCGAGCAAAATACCCGGACAAAACGATCCGGCAGTTTGACTCACATACGCTCCGTAAAAAATCAAATCTGAAAAAGGTCGATCAATTGCTGGCCTCATCTGATATTTTGCTGGCTACCCAGATTCTGACCAAAGGACATGACATTGGCGGATTAAAGGTGGTCGGATTGCTTTCGCCGGATACCATGCTGTATACATCGGAATACCGCAGCCGGGAAAAAAGCTTTCAAACGATGATCCAGGTGGCCGGCAGAGTCGGCCGTGATCAGACCGGTGAAGTCTATATTCAAACGTATTCGCCGGAAAATGATGTTTATCAGAGGGTCATCGCGGAAGATATCACCGGCTTTTATCGTCGAGAATATCAATTGCGACGTCTACACGACTTGCCACCTCACAGTCATATGATAAAATTGATCGTATCAGATAAAAATCTAAGTGATACAGAGGCCTATGCCGAAAAGCTGGTACACTTTTTACAGGTTAAATTTTCCTATAAGATCAAAGGCCCCTATGCACCGATATTCGAAAAGGTCGGCCGTTATTATCGCCGACAGATCCTGATCCAAGACCCATCGACCATGGATGATCTGAAGGCTTTGTTGCGTTCGGTCAAGCCCAGACGTTCGGTTCGACTGCAGGTCGTTGTTGATCCACTGACTACACTTTACTAGGAGGAGAGATGGCACTATTAACCATCCGAAAAGATGAAGACCCGATTCTGCGAAAGGTTTCGCGACCGGTGGAAAAATTTGATGAAAAATTGAGCCAACTGGCTCAAGATATGATAGATACCATGTTATCCAACGAAGGGGTTGGACTGGCTGGCGTTCAAGTCGGCAAGCTGTGGCGTATCATCACGTATGATCAACATAATGAGGAAGGTTCGTTTGTCATGATCAATCCGGTGATCAAGCAGGCCAGCGGGTCCTGTAAAGATTATGAAGCCTGTTTAAGCGTGACCGAGACGTATGGTTTGGTCGAGCGGCCGAGCGAAATCACAGTTGCTTATCAAGATCTGGATGGCAACCATCAGGAACTGACAGCCGATGAAAATCTTTCTCGGATCTTATGTCACGAAATCGATCATCTTGACGGGGTGTTGTTCATTGACAAAATGATCCCCGAACCTGACGAAGATGAAGACCCGGAAGAACCGATCGCAGAAGAGGCTTAAATGAGACTTGTCTTTATGGGGACACCGGAGTATGCCTGTCCTTCGCTGAAAAAGCTGCATGAAAAACATGACATCGTCATGGTGTATTCCCAACCGGATCGGCCGAGTGGGCGAGGACACAAGATGTCACCGCCGCCGGTCAAACAATTAGCCCTGGAGCTGAGTTTACCGGTCCACCAGCCGGTGCGATTAAACGACCGATCTGAGATTGAATTTCTCAAACGGTTGAACCCGGATTGTATCGTGGTGGTCGCCTATGGTATCATCCTGCCCCGTGACATTCTCGAAATCCCCCGTTTGGGTTGTATCAATGCCCATGGCTCACTCTTGCCCCGCCATCGCGGTGCATCTCCGATGCAACAGGCGATCTTGGCTGGAGATGAAATGACCGGCGTCACCACCATGCTGATGGATGAGGGGATGGATACCGGGGATATATTGCTGATGCATCAAACACCGGTCGCTCAGAAGACGATCGATCAGCTCCACGATGAACTGGCCGACTTATCGGCGGAATTGCTCGATAGGACCCTGGAACTGTTGGACCGAGATGACTTGATACCTCAGCCACAAAATGACAATCAAGCCAGTTACACAAAGAAAATCTCCCGCCGGGATGGAGTGGTCGATTGGTCTCTGTCAGCGGAGGAGCTTATCCGAAAGTGGAGAGCCTATTATCCCTGGCCTGGACTGACGACCACCTACCGAGGTAAATACCTCAAATTAGTCGAACTGGAAGCATTAACCGGTCGTCAAGGACAACCCGGCACTGTTACCTCACTGAGCGATCAGGGTATAGATATATCGACCGGAAACGGTATTCTTAGAATCAAACAATTACAACCGGCCGGTAAACGCGTCATGACCGTGTCAGACTTCTTACGGGGGAATCATCTCGCGACAGGCGACAAATTAGGAGACTAAATGAATTATATTTTTTTGATTGTTCTCGTATCATTGGGCTTTAGTTTAGTCCAGGGAATGGTGAGAAATAACTTTGTCAAGTACAACAAGGTAGCCAATGCCCGTGGCGTCAGCGGAGCTGAAATAGCCCAGGCTATCAGTGATCATTTTGGTTTGGGTGTCCAGGTGGGCCGTTCCAAAGGTGGTCCTTTGAGCGATCACTACGATCCGCGAACCAAGCAGATCAATCTGTCAGCCGAAGTCTATGATGGCCGTAGCGTATCAGCGGCTGCTATTGCTGCCCACGAAATGGGCCATGCCCAGCAACATGCCGAAAACTATTCGGCACTGGCGATGCGAAACAGCCTGTTTCCGATCGTCAATCTTTCATCAGCTGTCTGGATGTGGGTCCTGATCGCCGGTATTGCCATGCAAAGTGTCGGACTGCAAACCGTCGGCATCGTGTTGTTTGGTGCTGTGGTTTTATTTCAGCTGATCACCTTGCCGGTTGAATTTAATGCCAGCCGCCGGGCAGAAAGCTTTCTGACCGACTATGGCATCATCAGTCAGGAACAATTGCCCGGAGCTCAAGCGGTGCTGAAATCGGCCGGCTATACGTATGTTGTGGCAGCTCTGGCGTCACTGGCTCAACTGGCATACTTTCTCGGTGGAAGACGGCGCTGATGGAATTCTATACAGAATTAATGTATGCGCTCAGAGAATGGCAGACACGTCGTAAAGACGTGAAAACCATTCTCTTTGAACGTAAAGCCACCTTACCTGAACGTGACTTTCCTCAGTTTCATCAAAATCTGAAAGGTGTCATCGAAAACTATACCGAACTGGAAGCCGTTCTGGCGAAATATTCCAATCTGCCGATCGACAAGTATCAAACAAATCACAAACTGTACATGCTGATCGCTATCTACGGTTTATTATATTTGCGAAAGGCGGATTATGCCATCACCTCGCAGATCGTCGAAATCATCAAACAATCGACTCCCGGTCTGGCAGGTATGAGCAACGGGATCCTTCGAAGTATCGGTCGCGATAAAGAGGCCCTCCAGGCACAGCCCATGGCTGATTCGATCCACCCCGAACTGCATGATGCATTGGCAGCTGACTATACTGAACGAGATGTCGCCCAATATATGGAACTGGCCCGGGAAAAAGCCCCGATCGATCTGTTATGCTTTAAGGACAGACTACTTGTGCAAGCCGATCTTGCCGGCCGCGGATTTGACACAGAGCTGCTGCCGTATGCCAAGCATGGTCTGCGCATGACCGGCAACATACAGGGGCTGTTTGACGATGAAGCCTTTCTTCGGGGGGATATCTACATACAATCTGAGATGAGTCAGGTCGTGGGCTCGCTGATCGATCAGACGCAAGGCAAGTTTGTCCTCGATCTGGCGGCGGCTCCCGGTGGAAAAAGCTTTAGCATGTGGCGGCATGATCCGTCACGTCAATATACCTTAAACGATGTCACCAGAGAAAAGGCGGATAAGATCCAGCAAAACCTGCGCCGGCTCAACTTAAATAAGCTTCGGGTGACGATTTTTGATGCCACCAGGATCGTTGGCCGCTGGATTGGATCGTTCGATGTGGTATTGATCGATGCTCCGTGTTCCGGCAGCGGGATCCTGGTCAAGCAGGTTGAAGCCAAACTCGATCGCAACAAAAAGCAGATCGATGAAATGACCAAACGCCAAGCTGCAATGCTTGATCATGCCGCCAAGTATGTCAAAAAGCAAGGCTTTTTGATTTATAGCACTTGTAGTATACTAAGGGGTGAGAATGAAGACAGGATCGATCAGTTCCTGAAAGATCACCCTGGCTTCCGACTGGAACAGATCCAACTTGATCCGGTGCTTCTGGATGGTCCTTACTTAAAGACTACTCCGTTTGACGGACAATTTGAGGGGTTCTTTGCAGCCATATTACGCAAGGTGGATTAATGAAATCTTTTGGTCTGACCAATATTGGCAATTACCGGTTAAAAAATGATGACTCATTTTACTGCAGTGATGGTAAAAAAGGCATCTACATCGTAGCAGACGGTATGGGTGGGTATCGCGGAGGTGAGGTCGCCTCACGACTGGCGGTTCGTTCAGCTCTTGATGTACTGAAACAGCGCTCCGTTCTGACGCCGCAACTGGCCAATCAAGTGGTGCAGCGCATCCAGGAACAGCTCCGTAGCGAAATTGAACGCAATCCCGATCTAGCTGATATGGGGACTACCCTTATCTGCTGTTTGAGTGATCACAACAATATGACATGTATGCATATCGGTGATTCGAGAGCCTATCATTACAAAGCAGGCCGTTTGACCCAAATGACCGAAGACCATACACTAGTCAATATTCTCTATAAAAATGGTGTGATCCGCAAGGATGAACTCAAAAGTCATCCACAGAGAAATGTATTGATGAAATCGATCACTGCGACTGAACAAGTGGAAGCCGACACATTTCAACTGGAGCTCGGGGCAGGCGAGTTTATGTTGCTGTGCTCTGATGGATTGACGGAACAGATGACTCGAAAACAATTAGAAAAATTCTTTGAACAAGATGAAGAACCCGGTGTGATCGGCGAAAAGCTGGTTGATGAAGCTCTCAGACTGGGTGGACGCGACAATATTGCCGTTGTCGTGATAAGAGGATAAGGCATGATTGGAAAGAAACTAAAGGACCGTTACGATGTGCTTGAGATGGTCGGCAGCGGCGGAATGGCGAATGTCTACCTGGCTTACTGCAATTATCTCAAACGAAATGTGGCCATCAAAGTGCTGAACAATGTCAGCCATGATGATGACGAGGAAGATCTATTAAGCTTTGAAGCCAAAGCGATCGCCCGGGTCTCACATACCAATATCGTATCGGTATACGACATGTTCGAGGATGAAGGCAAAACCTTTATCGTGATGGAATATGTTAAAGGGAATACTTTAAAAGATTATATATATTCGTCAGCTCCGCTGGAAGAGAGAGAAATCGTCACTCTGGCAATCAAGCTGGCCAGTGCACTAAACGCCGCCCATACCAGCGGTGTAATTCATCGTGATATCAAACCGGAAAATATCATACTTGATCCCAATGGTGAACCGAAGATTACTGACTTTGGGATCGCCCACGTCAGCAATGAAGGTACCATCGTCCGCTCTGATCAGATATTCGGCTCGCTACGGTATGCTTCACCTGAACAGCTGAAAGGCAATGTGGTGGATGAGCGCAGTGATATTTATTCACTCGGCATCGTGTTATATGAAATGGCTACCGGTAAGATGCCGTTTCCTGATGAATCACCCGTTACTGCAGCCTTTCGTAAATTAAAAGAACCGCTGCCGGCGGTATCTGTGTTGAACCCGCGCATCAGTCGTGAACTCGATCAAATCATCCTGAGAGCAACTTCGATCGATCCGTCTCAGCGATATCATTCCATGTTGGAATTCTATCTGGCACTCCAAACACTGGCAGAGAACGGGACAGCTCCTCCTGTCTATTCAACATCGCCGACCTACAGCAAACAACCCCCGTATCAAAAGAAAAACGGGGTAGTACAATCCAAGACCGATCGCCATACCATCCCCCCGACAGAACCATCCTCCTCATTGATGCCACTTTGGATGGGTATCCTTCTGGGCGTGATCGTATCAGCCATTATATTGGTCATGAGCCTCGGCACATCGAATGCCAATCCGACATCGATCACCGTGCCTGATGTCAGCTTGACCAAAACGTATCAACAGGCAAAAGAAGAACTGAACGAACTGGGTTTATATGCCGAGATCGAGTCAACGCTCTACCATGAGACCATAGCCAAAGGCTATGTCATATCGCAAAAGGAACAAGCCGGCAGTCTGGCCAAACACAAAGATATTATTCACTTAACGGTCAGTCGGGGAGGGGAACCTGTCGGTATGCCGGACTTTATCAATCTGACCCGACAACAGGCGATAGAACGGGCGTCCGGTCTGCCGATCACATTAGAATTTGAAGAAACCAATCACCCCGATGTCCGCAAAGGTTTGATCATCGAACAAAGCATTATCAAAGACACTCAGATCGAGCCGGGAACCGTGGTCGTGTTGAGCATATCGGAAGGCCCTGAGACGGTCATGGTTGAAGTTCCCAATGTTACCGGTCAAACGGAGTCACTCGCATCCAGCATGTTGCGGGAAGTCAACCTCAGGATGGAGGTGACCGAGCGCTATTCCGATACCGTAGAACAGGGCAGGGTCATAAGCCAGAGACCATCCGCCGGAAGTGAAGTTCGGGAAGATTCGGTGGTCGATCTGGTTATCAGCCGTGGACCGGAAAAGGCCATGACAACTGTCCCCGATGTCGAAGGAGTCACTCACGCTCAAGCCAATACGGCTCTGCGCAATATGAAACTCCTGATGGACTTTACCCAGGCGTATTCTGATACGGTAGCCGAGGGCCGGGTGATTTCTCAATCACCATCAGCTGATAGTGAAGTTGAGGAAGATACGGTCGTCAGTCTTGTCATCAGCCTTGGCCCCGAATCCACTACGGTGACTGTCCCCAATGTGGTAGGGAAACTGCAATCAGATGCCATCACGGTCCTACGCGATGCCGGTCTTGGAGCCACTTCTTCTCAGGCTTATAGCGACACGGTCACAAAGGGTCTGGTCATCTCACAGTCGCCTGCAGCCGGGAATGAAGCAACCAAAAATAGTAGCGTCAGTCTTGTCATCAGTCTGGGTCCGGAGGATTCACAGGTCGAATTCAAATCTTTACTGATCAAAGTACCTTACAGTGACATCCCAACTGATAGTTTCACCATCCTGATCGCCTACGAATTGGATGGTAAACGAGTGGAAGGTAATCCTGTCACCAGTACAAAAGAGGCCGACAAAACAGAATATGAAGGCTTGACATCTGTTCCGGTAGGGGCGACCTGGTTCCTCTATCTCAATAACAACACCACGCCACTGCAACAGGGAACTGTCCAATGATCCGAGGACGTATCATCGCATCGATCGCCGGTTTCTATCCTGTCAAAGCAGAAGGTAAGGTCTACCTGTGTAAACCTCGTGGCATTTTTCGTAAAACAGACCATACACCGGCAGTTGGTGATGTGGTTATGATTACGACGGATGGCGAGGAAGGTACGATCGAGAAGATCATGGAACGATCATCTCTCTTGACGCGTCCGTTTGTGGCCAATGTTACCTCAGCCTTATTACTCTTTTCCATAAGGGATCCTTCTCCGGATCTCTTATTGCTTGACACATTGATCGTCAACTGCCTTTACCATGGAATCGAACCGATCCTGCTGTTTAATAAAACCGACCTGGATGATTCTGCTGCGGCAGAGGATTTGGCCCGCATTTATCAACCATCCGGTTTTGATATGTACTTTATCAGCGTAACGACTGGTGATGGAATGAACCTTCTGGCTCAAGAGTTGGAAGAGGGAGTCTATGTACTGGCCGGTCAATCCGGTGTTGGGAAAAGTTCATTGATCAATCATCTGGCTACCACCGATCTGATCGTGGGTGATATCAGCCGGAAACTCGGCCGGGGCAAGCATACCACCCGCCATAGTTCATTGGTCGAGTTAAGAGATGGTGTATTCCTGGTCGATACCCCTGGTTTTCAGAATCTGCACCTTGAAAACGGAGTTAGTCCGGTCGACGTGTTAGACGGCTATCCCGAGTTTTTCAATTTTGGTAGATGTCAGTTCTATAATTGTCTCCACCAACATGAGCCGGGATGCGTCGTCAAACAGGCTCATCAAGACGGGCTGATCCCGGACAGACGGTATCAGCAGTATTTGGTTTTACAGCAGCGGTTGCAGGAAAGAAAGGAGTTCTGATGAGTTTGATCGCACCATCCATTCTGTCAGCTGATTTCGCATATTTGATGGAAGATATCAAAGAAGTTGAATACGCCGGTGCCGACTGGCTCCATTTTGATGTGATGGACGGCCAGTTTGTACCGAATATTTCGTTTGGCTACAAGGTGCTCGAAGACATCAAGCCCTATACCGACATGGTAATGGATGTTCATCTGATGGTACTTGAACCGGATCATCTGATACCGGAATTTGCCAAGCGTGGGGCGGATTATATTACTGTTCATTACGAAGCGATCGATGATTTATCAGCTACACTGGAATTGATCCGGTCGCTCGGATGCAAGGTCGGCTTGTCATTAAATCCTGACACCGATCCCCATTTACTCAAGCCGTATCTGTCTCAGATCGACCTGATTTTAGTCATGAGTGTCTTTCCCGGATTTGGTGGACAATCGTTTATTGAATCGACCATGGAATCGACTGCTTATTTTGTCGAACAACGCCAACTTCACGGTTATTCCTATCTGGTGGAAATGGATGGCGGTGTTTCACCGGCCAACGCTCTGCGGTTAAGGGATGCCGGAGTTGATGTTCTGGTCGCCGGTTCTGCTATCTTTGGAGCAGATGATTATGTCGAAGTCATCCGTCAAATGAAAGGCAACAAGTGACCAGTCTGATCGTCGCTGCATCCACCGTCGATCCAGATCAGTTGAAAACCTGGATAACCTGGGCTGACCGGACGATTGCCAGTGATGGCGGGTATGATCATTGCAGATTGATCGGCTTTGAACCGGATATGGTGGTCGGCGATCAGGATTCGATCCAAGCAGATATTGTAGCGCAACAAACATATCCTCGGGAAAAAGACTTTACCGATCTGGAAGCTGCCTTGCAGATAGCTGCTAAGGTCAGTCATGAGATCGTTGTCCTGGGGGCAACCGGAGGGCGACAGGATCATTTCTTAAATGCTGTGATGCAATTGTTTCAATACGACATCCCGATCCGGTTGATCGATACCCAAAATGAAATTTGGGTTGAAAAAAAGCCCTTTTCCTTTGAACGGATGGACTTTAGGTATTTTTCTCTTATTCCGCTTGATCCGGTCGAGATCAGCCTGTCGGGAGCAAAGTACAACCTGACAAAACAAATGATTGCTCCTTATCAAAGTTTGACCATCAGTAACGAACCAAGGGGGAGAGTGGAGGTCGACTTTTCAGACGGAAGGATCATTGTGGTCTTGAGCCGGGATGCTTAAACTAAAAAAACCCCTGAAGGGGTTTGTTTAGATTGCGCGGCGGACTAGATTCGAACGTAAACAACGGGTACAAACCTGGACGCGTCTGACAGCATTTTTATTATCAATGATACGAACACGTTTCAGGTTGGGTTTCCAAACACGCTTGGTATGATTCAACGCGTGAGAGACTTGATTACCGCTGACATTACCTTTGCCGCAGACAAAACATTCTCTTGCCATGTTCATCCCTCCTTTAGTTCTTAAGTCAACAGAGATGATTATATCAAATCAACAAAGAATAAGCAATAGCTTTTCTGTCAAAAATAGGCCAATCGCTTGATTTCTTCACCCTTTTCCCTTGCAGTAACATTAAATATTGGGTACAATATTACGAGTATACAGGAGGATTCCATGTCAATCGAGTTAAATAATAAATATGGATCGATCATAATCAGTCCCGAAATCATAGCAGAGGTCGCTGAAAATGCCACCAAACAATGCTACGGAATTATCGGACTGACCGGAAAACCGGCCAAATCGTTTGCCGGATTATTAAAACCGGCCAAAGGAATTGGAGTGGCCGATTCCCCCGAAGGAGTTACCGTCGATCTTTACGTCATTATACAATATGGTGTAAATATGGTCGCAGTCGCCGAAAATGTCATGGACAGCGTTAAATTTCAGATCGAGAGTCAACTCAATCTGCAAGTCGTTGACGTCAATGTCCATATTGAGCAAGTGAGGATCAGCCAATGAACACGTCTATCCTGGACACCGGTCAACTAGTTCAAATGTTTGAACAGGGCTTATATCAACTGGAGTCTGAGAAACAATTGATCAACGGACTGAATGTCTTTCCCGTACCTGACGGAGATACCGGCACCAATATGGGTCTAACGCTCCAGTCAGCTATCGATACCATGAAAAAAGCCAATCCCTACACCGTCAATGAAACCGTCAAAGCGGTCGCCAAGGGTTCGTTGATGGGTGCCCGTGGAAACTCAGGTGTAATTTTGTCCCAGATTTTGGGCGGGTTCGCCAAAGGAGTTGAGCATTCAGACGAACTGGATGTAACAACATTTGCCGCCGGACTGAAACAGGCAGTAGAGACATCCTATAAAGCAGTCATGACACCGGTCGAGGGTACCATCCTGACGGTCATTCGTGAAATAAGCGAAGGACTGACTGAGTTGGATCTGGACGGAATGAGCTATGAAGAATTCTTTCCGATCGTTCTGCAACTGGCTGAAAAATCACTGGAAGACACACCGAACCATCTGGCTATCCTACGTCAATCCGGGGTAGTCGATGCCGGAGGCAAAGGTCTGGTCAGCATACTGCAGGGTTTTCACAACGCCATTACCGGACAGTTCAAACAAGCAGCCCAAATGAGTTTTGAAGATCAGGCAGTTGAGTACCACCAGGAACTGACCGACATCATATATCAGTATTGTACCGAGTTTGTTCTGCATAAACTGAATGGTCCGGTCGATCCACTGCGGGATCGGATCTTAGCAATGGGTGACAGCATGGTGTTTGTCCAGGACGATGAGTTTGTCAAATGCCATATTCACACCAACCATCCCGGTGAAGCAATTGAGAATGCTTTGCAGTTTGGGGAGCTTTTCAGTGTCAAAATCGATAACATGAAAGCTCAACATGATGAAATCATGCATCAGACGCCGACCTACACACATACACCGAAACATCCGATCGGACTGGTAGCGGTCGGAGCCGGAGAAGGCTTTGAAGACATCTTTAAGGATTTCGGTGTCAATGAGGTCGTACTGGGAGGCCAAACGATGAATCCTTCGACAGAAGACATCGTGGAAGCCATCGAACGGATCCATACCGACAACATCATTATTTTGCCCAATAATGCCAATATCATTTTGGCTGCTCAACAAGCCAAGGAAATCTTAACTGATCGCAACATTGCTGTAATTGAATCAAAAACGATTCCTCAGGGAATTTCCGCATTGATGATGTATGATGGCGATGCCAGTCTGGAACAAAACGCATTGGCCATGACCGAAGCTCTCCCGAACGTTCAGACGATCCAGATCACATACTCGGTCCGGACGACCAAACTGTCCGGGTTTGCCATCAAAGAAGGTGATATCATCGCCATCATGGACAAAAAGATCGTTGCTGTAGAAAAGACGCCGGAAAAAGCACTTCGAAAAGCTTTGCTGGAAATGTCAGCTGATTATGAACTTGTCACCATTTATACCGGTCAGGAGGCTGACAGCTCAAAAACAGAACGGATCCGACGTGAGCTCGAAAAGAAGTTCCCTGAAACCGATTTTGAAACCTACCAGGGAAAACAACCCGTTTACTACTATATTGTCAGTTTAGAATAAGAGGCGTAACGCCTCTTTTTTAGGAAGAATTATGTTAGCTGATTTAAAAGGAGTGGGCAAGCGAAAACTGCAGTTATTAAATGAACTGGGCATTTTTGACACCAGGGATTTATTGTACTATTTTCCGGTCGGATTTGAAGACCGTCGGACTCCGGTCGATTTTTGGCAGGACTCGACCGGTCATTTCATCGGTAGGGTCGTTCGGAGACAGTTATATCAGCCGAGAGGGAAAAAATCCATTTTGACGATCGATGTCGCAAGTGAATTTCCCGTTCGGGTGCTGTTTTTTAATTCCAACTATCTTGAATCGGTCTTCCAATTTCAAAAAGACTATGTCTTTTACGGCAAGCTGGAACGAAAAGCCAAACTGCTTCAAATGGTACATCCCAGCTTTGCTCCGATCGATAAAAAGGAAGAATTTTTAAGTCTGGTGCCACGCTACCGGGTCAAAAAAGGTCTGTATCAGACAGATATGATCAACTTTGTCGATCAGGCGCTGGCACACCCACTGCCTGATTTGTTTGATGAAGCTGACCGACAGACCTGGGGTCTTTTATCATTCCATGATTCTATCAGTCAGATGCATCAGCCGACCGGGAAAGAACCGTTTAAACGAGCCTTGTATCGACTTGTTTTTGAAGACTTCTTCCGCTACCTGATAGCCAACCGCTCCCTGCGCCAACTGGCGAGAGAAGCCTATCAGATGGATCGACAAGTGGTCGATCATTTTCTCGAACATCTGCCTTTTCAATTGACGAAAGGTCAGCAGGAAATCATCGACCAACTTTACATCGACCTGACCAGTGGTACTCAGATGATGCGACTGATCCAGGGTGACGTCGGCAGCGGCAAGAGTGTCTTGGCTTACTTTTTACTATTTGCCGCAGTCAGCGCGGCCCGACAGGCTGTCTATCTGGCACCGACTGAACTGTTGGCCCGACAACAGGCGGAACAATTCAAGCAACGTTTCCCTGAAATCAAAAGCCAGTTATTGACTTCTGCGACCAAGAATAAACCAGCCATATATCAGCAGCTGGCCCAAGGCGAGATCGAAGTACTGATAGGGACGCACGCCGTACTCCAGGAGGCTGTCAGATTTAAGGCACTCGATGTGATCGTAACTGATGAACAGCACCGCTTCGGTGTCGATCAGCGCGAACAGCTGAAAGATAAAGCTGAATCGGCCCATATCCTGATGATGAGTGCTACCCCGATACCGCGGACCTTGAGCATGATCATGCATCAAAACATCAGTCTATCCAACTTAAGCGATAAGCCGGCCGGTCGAGCCAAAATCGAAACCAGGCTGGTATCGGAAACAAGGCGACGGCAGGCTTATCAGCACATCAAGCAGGAAATTGACAACGGTCACAAGGCTTATATCGTGTTTCCACTGATCGAAGCATCTGACGTATTAGAGGCCCAGTCACTGGAAGAAAACCGACTGGAGCTGACTACTACATTCGGCAGCCAGGTCGAATTTCTACACGGTAAGATGAGCAGTCAGGACAAAGTGAGCATACTTCAAGATTTTAAAGACGGTAAATGTAAGGTCCTGGCAGCCACCAGCTTGATTGAAGTCGGAATCGATGTACCTGATGCTACTGTATTGTTGTTGCGAAATGCTGAACGGTTCGGTCTCAGTCAGATCCATCAGCTCAGAGGACGAATCGGTCGTTCCGATTTACCTTCAACCTGTTATCTGACGTATTCTCATAACATTCCTCCCAGACTGGAAGTCCTGGCGAAAGAGGACGATGGATTTGTGATCGCGGAAAAGGACTTGGAACTCCGAGGCCCGGGTGAGCTGATGGGAACACGCCAAAGCGGTAACTTTCAGTTTCCGGTAGCTGATGTCTTCCGACACAGTCATATACTGAAGCAGGTCGATCAATTATTGACACCGGAGACGGTAGCAAAGTATCAGAATCGACTTCATCAGGAGGTGAAACTATGAGAGTGATTGCCGGTAGTGCCAAAGGTGTGCCACTTAAAACAATCTCGTCGCGATCGACCCGCCCGACAATTGATCGCATCAAAGAGAATTTGTTCAATATCATTCGTGATTTTATTCCGGATGCTTTAGTGGTAGACTTTTTCAGCGGGTCGGGATCGCTCTGCATTGAAGCCCTCAGCCGAGGTGCCAGGCAGGCAGTCCTGATCGAAGCCAATCCGATAGCTGTAGATATGATCAAAGATAATCTTCAGCGTACCCGCCTACAGGAACAGGCCATGATATGGCCGGGTGATTTTCGACGCTATATCAACCAATTATCACAGGCCGGCCCGTTTGATATAATTTTTCTCGACCCACCGCACCGCAGTGGGCTGGGGGAGGAAGCCATGCATTTGATAAACCGGTATCATCTTTTAGAAAATGATGGTATAATTATCGGTGAACATCACGCTGATGAGGATTATGGCGATTTTCGATCCGGGTTTGAAAGAGTCCGAAAAGAAACCTACGGCAATACTACCATCAGTATCTATATGAAGGATGAGGAAGATTGATGAACCTGATCTATCCGGGAAGTTTTGACCCGATCACTTATGGACACATTGATATCGTCAAGCGCTCAGCTGTCTTAGCTGATACGCTTTACATCGCCGTACTGATAAACCATTCAAAGAAACCGATGTTTTCGATCGAAGAACGAGTCGAGTTGATCCGACAGGCGACTTCCGATCTGGCTAATGTCGTTGTGATAACCTTTGAGGGTCTTTTGGTCAATGTATTTCAATCATATCCGATTGATGCGATCGTCAAGGGACTGCGAGCGATATCTGACTTTGAATATGAGTTCCAGATGGCCCAGATCAACCGTGAAATGGACCTCCGGGCTGAAACCCTATTTATGATGACCAACCCCGAATGGGGCTATCTCAGTAGTTCACTGGTTCGTGAAATACATAGTCTGGGCGGCGGAGTCGAACAATTTGCCCCACCGCATGTCGTCGCTGCGATGAATCGAAAATTGGAGGAAAGATGAAAGTTCTAGAATTAATTGAGGATTTTACCCAGAAAATTGAAGCAACTCCCAACATGCTCATGACAAAAAAAGTCTTGATCGAACGAGACGAATTAGAGAGTCTACTGACCAACATTCAGACTTTCCTGCCCGATGAAATGAAGCATGCCAAGTGGATCAAGGAAGAACGGGAAAAGATCTTCGCCGATGCCAATGCCGAAGCGGAAGAAATCGTTCTTGAAGCAAAAAAGAAAGAGCGAATGATCATTGCTGAAGCCAAAGCTCAGTTCGAATCCATGGTCAATGAGAACGAGATCTTGCACGAAGCACAAGAGCGGGCCAATGAGTTGCTCAACCAAGCGCGGGAAGAGGCCAGGTCTGTTCGTCTTTCATCCTATCAATACTCGGAAGATCTGATGCTTGATATGCAGGAAAGCTTTCAGAAGAAGCTTAGCGAGATCAATGACGATCTCAGGGCTTTACAAGAATTTCTACAAAGATAAGAGCGCAAGCTCTTATTTTTTTCCAAGGAGAAAATATGCCGTCGCTTACCCGTTCGCTTCAGCAACAACTTCATGAGCTCGATCAATTCTGTCCCTATCTCAGTCCGTCTGATGTGTTGAGAACAGCGGTCGATTCAGAGAGAATTTACATATCGTCTTTGGCCGAATCCAATCGATTTTGTCTGGTCCGTCTGGCTGATGATTGGCCGATCGATACGATCCATCATTTGATCCAGTTGTTTTCCGATGCAATGATACAACCGAGTGAGCTGCTTCGGTTTCATTATGCTCAGGCGATCGGTGAATTGACCGGGCGTCACAAACTACCGCTGATCGATCAGGCTCGCCGTTTTGTCGACCCGCTTCCCCAGGAAAAAGAGTATCAGCTAGAGCTATATTTCAGCTATTTTTTAAACGCCTATCAGCAGGAAAATAATGATCATTCTGAATTGTTGAACCTTGAAAAGACATTGAGACAGACCAACCAGGCGGCTTGGATCACGCTGGTCTTTCAATTGCCACAAGCTGCATTGGACCAGTCCCAGTATCAAATTGCCCAAACCATTCAATCGCTCGATGGTCTGCGTTTGCTCCAGCGATTTTATCACAGCGGATATGATCTGCCTGAGCCTAAACCGACATCTTCCGTCCTGGTCCAATATGAACGGATGCAACCTTCGGCTCAGCGATCTGCTTTTGTCAATTCGGTCAAATCGACTACCGAGTTGATGATCGGATCATTGACCGATACTGCACCGAAGGGATTGAAACATTCTACCATCGATTTTTTAGCTGATCGGGCCCGGCTTGATCCCGATAAGCGGGCATTTAACACGATGATGCACCTGATACAACTGATGAAGCTTGATTCGGATATCACTGCCGGCCTCCACGCCCGTGACAGCGCTGTGGACTTGCTACCGCTGCTACGGCCTTCAGAGATCGATCGCTTAGTGATCGAACTGAAAAACAGTCTTGGCGTCAGCTCTTCCAATCACGCCCCGATCATCCCCCGATTGTTGGCAGAAGCACTGCTTCGCTCGCCAGCTAACAAGTGGAACCAATTGATCGATTATTTACATGATCTGATCAAGGTCGGAAATCCCCTACAGTCGATGCAATCCATTCAGACCATTTATTATTTGTTACACCGATCGGGAAGTGTAGAGCTGCAATCGGCTTTGTTGCTCTGTCTGCTCACGGGAGTGGCTCATCACCGGGAAGAGTTGGCTATCATGAGCATCACGACCATCGGACAATTGCTCTGGATCGATCGGTTGGATCCTGAAGCGATCCAGACCATCATGCGCAAACTTCTGATCGCCATGGAACACCGATTGACGACATCTCCTCAGTTGGCATACTTCTATCAACCCATCCGACAGATCATCGCAGACTACATCGAACAATATCCGCAAATCACCCACGTACCTCAACGCAGACCGGCTTTCTTTCCCGGTTCGTTCGATCCTTTCAGTCTGGGTCATGAGGCAGTAGCCAAAGCGGTGGCTGAGTTGGGCTATGATGTCTATATCGCGATCGATGAATTCAGTTGGTCCAAACGAACTCAACCCAACCGGATCCGGCGAGAAATCATGCGTCTTTCGATTGCCGATGAACTTCATCTGTATGAATTTCCCGAATCATTTTCGATCAATATCGCCAATGATGCCGATCTGAGCTTCCTCCAGTCAACCCTGGGCGAAGAAGTCGCGCTGGTGGTCGGCGAAGATGTGATCCGAGGAGCTTCAGCTTATCGACAGGCAAAAAAGATCCGACAATTTCATCATCTGATCTTTGCCCGAAAGATCGATTCTGACATTGAACAAGTAGCAGCTGACTTGAATATGTCAGCCGAGCGCATTCCGCTCAGAGGTTATGAAAAAATTTCCTCCAGTCTCATTCGATCAGGTTTGGAGTCTCAACAGGATATCTCTCAACTGATCGATCCCTTGGCCAGACAATTCATTTATGACCACGATGCCTATAAAGATCCTCAGTATACCAAAGATGCCCTGACACTAAATGAACCTCCCTATCGTTTGATGACCAAACAACGGCAGCATGAGTTGACCGATCCGTCGAGCGGTGCGGTCGTACGTTATACGATCGAAAACAAAACCATTATTCTGCTGGAGGCCGAAGGAAACTGTTTAGACCTGGTTTGTGATGTCTTGGCCGAAGGCTGTCGCACGGGCATGGAACAGGCTCGAAGTCAGATCGACCTCGAAGAACTGGAATTGATTGGATTCATGAATCAATCCGTCGACTTACGATCGCCCTGCAGTCTGCATTTTGATCTGGATGATTTAATTAAAGACGAATACCGCAACGAAGAAGCTTTTCTTCAGGTGTTGGCCCGGACAAGGCAGAGGATGTTGCTGGAGATCGGTAAATTGTTTCCCGGTCACTTTGTTTTACCGATCTATCAACACCGGGTATACCAGCGACTGGCTCAGGCGATCACTTCGAAAAACAGTGCCGAGATCGATCCGTCATCGTCGAAACGGCTGGGACCGTACTTGGCAGTACCATTCGGTGAGATTTTGAAACGAAGGGTCCTCCCGAATACCGCCACCAAATCAATTCATACTGAAAAATGTTTTGAACCCGATCTGAGTCGATGGCAGATCCAGGAGTCGCCTGATTATATGGCCTTGCGTAATCAGGTCCAGATGATCAAAAGCTTTGATCGACCGGTCCTGTTGGTAGATGACCTATTGAACAAAGGTTATCGACTGAAAAGGCTGATGCCGCTCTTTCAGGAATGCGGTCTCAAGGTAGATACACTATACCTGGGTCTGATCAGTCAACGGGGACGTGAAATCGCTTCATCCTATCAATTAGCGGTGAAAGCAGCCTACGAGTTGCCCAACCTGAGACACTGGTTTGCCGAGAGTAAATCCTATCCTTATCTCGGCGGGGACTCAATCTATCAAGTCAAATCTGAACTTTCGCTATCGTTTTGGCCTTCGATCAATTTGATATTTCCATATAGCCGAACACCATTTCTAAAAGCAGTTCCGAGAGCTCAACAATATGCTTATTCAGCCACCTGTCTTGACAATGCGATCGAACTGCTCGAAGTACTGGAAAAATTATACCAGGAAAGGACGTATCGATATCCTCAACTGAGACATCTGCCAGAGCTGATCTACCTGCCACGATATCCTTTCCACGGCCGTGGTATTTACCAGGAAGAATCATTAAAACCATCCCATCTGCTGCGCCAGGATCGGGAATGGTTAGAGAGGTTGCGATGAAACGAACAGAATGGACGCCGGAAAATTATTTTGAAGACACGTGGTTAGACAGTCCGGATCTGACTGACATCAGAACGCTTGGTGTGATCGGTCTGGGTGATGTAGGGATCACCATGGTTCTCGGTCTGATGCTGTACGGTCAGTCACGTTATGACGAACTGATCCTGATAGATCCCAATACTGCCAACCGTCAGCGTCTGGAGCATGAACTGCGCCAGATCCGCTCCCTGGTGACATCATTTCCTAAGGTGACACTGGCTGAGCCGGCGGAGCTGATCCGGGCGGACATGGTTTTTTTCGTCGCATCGGTCAGTGTGCCCAAGGTAGGTGAAACGATAACGGATGCCAGACTGATCCAGTTTGGATCAAATTGGAAGCTGTTACAACAGTATGCTGAGGAATTATTGACTCAGGGGTATAACGGCCTGTTTGGTGTAGTCAGCGACCCGGTCGACTTTCTGGCCACCAAACTGGTCCGAAGCTTCAAGCTCGATCCCCGACGGGTCATGGGCTTTGGTCAGGGTGTTATGGCGGCCAGGGCAGCTTATTATGGCGGAGATAATGTACGAATGTTCGGTCCTCACGGGAAAGGCCTGTTTGTAGCCAATGATGCGACTGATTTTGACATGCAACAATCGATCGAGTTAAGTCAATTGACTCTGCAGGAAAATATGGTGATCCGCAGTTTTGGCTATAAACCATATCTGGCTCCGGCACTGTCATCAGCTGCAATTGCCATCACCGATATGTTGAATGGACAGCTTCACTACAGTTCACAATTCCTGGGGCAGTTCTCCTGGGGGGAACGATATCAGTTCAGTCCCAAGGGCTTATTGCTTCGAAAGTTGGAACATGACGAGTTGAGAAACGTAGTCCAACAGACTTACAAACAAGTAGGGGAGGCTTATGAGTCTGCAAATCGTCAGATCGAACAAAGTTGATCCATTACTGGACGAGATGTTACACCAGTTTACTGCCGATAAGGAATTTTCCGGCGAAAAAATAGTCCTGGCATTTAGTCTGGATGAATTTGGGCGCGATCAGACCGCGTATGATTTCCTGGCAAGTCAGCCGGATCAATTGATTTCCGGTAGCGCCAGTCTATTGATCACCAGCCCGAATCAGCTTTACACCAAAGAGTTTGCGAAAGAAATCATTCATTTACTGAACCTTCGTGGAGTCGAATTTCCCGGTCACCCGGTGGTCGAAGCGATCTCCGGGCTGAAAAATATGCGTAAATGGGCCAACTACTCTCAGTTGGATCTTCACAGTGCACTGATCGACCAGGTGGAAAAAACCGGTCAGCGACTGGCTGAATATCAACCTGAAAAAGTCGAAAAACTGCTGGTATTACATGCCAACAGCAGACCTGAGAGATCGAATACGATGAAGTTTTTTCGCCAAGTGGAAAAGCAACTCTCGATCGAGTATCTCGACCTGGAAGTACTGGATGAGCATGTCAAAGATTGTGCCGGTTGTTCGTATACGACATGCGGCTATTACAGTTCGATCCAGTCGTGTTACTTTGGGGAAATGTTTACCGACAGGATCCTCGCACAGATCGATCAAGCGGGAGCTTTGCTGTTGTTGGCACCGAACTACAATGATGCCTTAAGTGCAAAAATGATGGCGGTAGTCAACCGTCTGAGTGTGTTATATCGCAAAGGACCATTTTACGATAAATATGTCTTTGCCCTGGTCGTATCCGGCAATTCAGGCTCCGACAGTGTTGCCCGGCAGATCATAGGAGCATACAATATCAATAAAGGATTCCGGTTGCCGGCAATGTTTTATCAGCAGGCGATCGCAAATGACCCGAATGAGATCTTTGAGGATGAAAATTTGCCTGAAAAATCCGGGCAGTTTGCCCGGAACTTAATGAAATATTTAAAATAACAGAGAAGGGAAATTCCCTTCTCTTTATTCTTCCTTTTGAATGGCTTGATTCGATTGGATAGAGAAATTGTCGAGGTAGATCGCTTCGGTCTGTCCTGAAAAGCTGAGCTCCAGTTTATCGATCGGTGCAGTCTCGAATCGGAGTTGCTGGTTGTTCCAGGCTCTTGATGCTGAAAGCTCGATCGATTGGCGGATGATTTCCTGACCCGCCTGATAACCGATCACCGTTAACTCGACCGATTGCTCGCTACCGCTTTTGATCGAAAAGCCGAGGTTGACCTGACCACTGAGTAAGATATTTTGGGTGTAAAAGGAAGTCTGTCCCGGATCGACCTGAATCGATTTATGACCGGTTTGATAATATTCTTCACTATATTGGGCCAGATGGAAACCAAAGGCATCCAATTCATCCGACTGTGCGGGTTGGGCTTTATGTCGAACTGTCTGTTCGTAGGGTAGTGACCAGTTGCCGCTAGAGTCTTTGACTTTAAGTACGACCTGGTAATCACCTTCCTGGGCAAACGTCGTATTGATACTTGAGGATTGATGCTGTGATATCAATTCACCTGCCAAGAAAATATTCCATTCCCACTGGCTGATCGTTTGATTGCTTGGAGAGTAACTTTCATCCAGGAAAAGATAGTTATCTTCCACCCGCTCGACTTTGAACAAGGCTGTCATATCATTTACTGCTTTGATCTGTATTGCCTGGCGCATAGCAAAAGAAGTTGTCCCGATCAGGACCAGGGCAATCAGCATCAGTGAAACGAACTTGAGGTTAAAGTATTTGAAACCACTCGTTACAATAACTTCTTCTTCCGGTAAGAACTGGGTATCCTCGACAAACAGATCATTGATGTAGACCTCCTTGACGTCTTCGATGATATTGTCGATCGAGAAGATCGCGGTATTATTCGGAAGGTTTCGGAAATAATTCTTAAAGTTAAACAGCGACAGATCTTTATCGATCAAATCGAGAGCGAATTTAGAGATTGCCCGCAATAGATGCTGCATGGTCAATTGATACGTAAAATCAACATCCTCAATGATCAGAACACCCCGATGGATCAATTCATCATCCACCAGATAAAAGTTTTCCGCCCGGACCAAATTGAGTTGCATAAACAGCGGAAGGCTTTCAAAATCCCGGATGATCTTCAAATAGGTGTTGATGATCTCAACCTTAGTCGAACTGGAGAAATCATTTTTGCCCAAAAGAGGTTTACCCAAAAGCACCGGGCTGATATAAACCGCCCGGTCTTCCAACATCTGATAATCCGATAAATTAGGTAAGTGCATTCTGGTTCGAGCTAAAAGGCTCGGTGTCAGTACACTATTAAAATAAATCTCATTACGGATATAATGTTTATTAATTTTAGTGATCTTTTGGTAGTCACCTGACAGGTTGACATTCCGTTCTCGTCGCATTGAGTATCATCTCCAGGATGTGTTATAGTTAGGTTAGTCCGATTATAACCCAACCGACGAAGTTTGCAAAGTGTTCTCAGACTAATTTGATGAATATTCGAATAAAAGATTTAGATGAATTACCATCATATTAATAAAGGGTTTCAACAAGGAGTTTTTATGGTTCGTTTCTTTCATTTGGCCGATTATCATTTTGGCATTGAATTTGATTCGCATAATCCATCACTACGCCAATTATTGCGACAAAGTATGCGTCAGGCGTTTGTTGATATGGTCGATCGTGCCATCTCTGAGCGGATAGACGCTGTCTTGATCGCTGGTGATTTACTTGACGATTCTTCAATTGATCCACGGAATGAGATTTTTTTGGTCA
>JAAZLX010000146.1 GCA_012799095.1 Tissierellia bacterium | reverse complement strand
CGTCACAATGGCCAGTGGCAGGTGGATAAACCCCGGCAGATCGAACATGATACCGATCGTGATCGCGCCCAGGCTGCCCATAATGACTTGACCTTCGGCTCCGATATTGAACAGTCCGGTCCGGAAAGCAAATCCGACAGCCAGACCGCTTAGGACCATCGGCATGGAAATCTGAATGAACTCGCCCACCAGACGGGGGTTATGTGTCATGTTTTGAAGATTGAAACCTGTCATGGTCCGGACAATGGCAATAAAGAAATTGACCGGATTGATTCCCGTGATCAGCATGACGATGGAGGCAATGATGAAACTTAAGCCGATTGCGATCAGCGAAATCGTCAAGTGAGAATATTTTTTCTGAGTCACGCTGATGCCTCCTTTGATCCGCTCATGTACAATCCGATTTCCCGTTCATCTGTCTGGTTTGGATCCAGATCTGCCACGATTTTTCCGCTGAATATGACATTGATCCGATCAGACAAGTTCATGATCTCATCGAGTTCAAAACTGACCAGAAGAACAGCTGTCCCGGCATCTCGCAATTCGACCAACCGCTTGTGGATGTACTCGATCGCTCCGACATCAAGTCCCCGGGTCGGTTGTGAAGCGATCATCAGGGTTGGATTCAAATCGATTTCACGGGCCAGGATGGCCTTTTGTTGATTTCCGCCACTCATGGTACGGGCCAGTGAATCTTTACCTTCTCCGCTGCGAACATCAAACGCCTCGATCAGCTCTTCACCATGCTTATTGATGGCATCTGGCTGCAGGATACCGCTTTTCGAAAATGGTTCTTGAAAGTATTTTTCCAGGATCAGGTTTTCCGCCAGAGTAAAATCAAGTACCAATCCCCTGCGCTGACGGTCTTCCGGAATATGACCGAATTTTGTCTTGTGACGGTCCTGGGCATGATAGCGGGAAATATCCTGACCATCGATCACGATTTTGCCCTTTTCCTGCTTACGCAACCTGGTGATGGCTTCGACCAGTTCACGCTGACCATTCCCATCGACCCCGGCAAGCCCCAGAATCTCCCCGGCCCGGACATGTAAATTAAGTCCTTTGACTACATCGATACCCCGCTGATCCTTGACCCAGAGGTCTTCTATCACTAACACATCGTGTTTCGGGTCAGCCTCACCTTTTTCAACTTCAAAACTAACCTCACGTCCAACCATCAGCTCAGCCAGATCGGCTTCATTGGTGTTTGCCACCTCTATCGTTCCGACCATTTTCCCCCGTCGCAGGACCGTCACTCTGTCAGCGATCTCCATGATTTCTTTCAGCTTATGGGTGATCAGGATGACGCTTTTACCTTCGGCAATGAAGTTGCGCAAGATCCCCATCAGCTCATCGATCTCCTGCGGAGTAAGAACTGCTGTCGGTTCGTCCAGGATAATAATCTCCGCCTGGCGGTAAAGCACCTTGAGGATTTCTACCCGTTGTTGCATCCCGACTGATATATCTTCGATCTTGGCATCGGGATCGACATTCAGTTTGTACTGTTGTGACAAATCCTGCACCCGTTTGCGGGCGGTATCCATATCTACCACTATGCCATTCATCGGCTCAGATCCGAGGATGATGTTCTCTGTCACAGTAAAGTCATCGATCAGCTGAAAGTGCTGATGGACCATACCGATCCCCAGATCGTACGCCACATTGGGCGAATGGATATCGACCTTCTCTCCCCGGACAAAAATATCTCCCTCTTCTTGGTGATAGAAACCGAACAAAACACTCATTAGGGTGCTCTTTCCGGCGCCATTTTCACCCAGTAGCGCCAGGATCTCACCCTTGCGCAGCTCGAGATCAACTTTGTCATTGGCGATGATGCCGGGAAATCGTTTGGTAATTCCCTTCATTTCGACAATTGTTTCCATGGTTCCTCCAATAGTTATTGGTGTTATTATACCATGCAGCTTAGGTCTAATAATGAAAAAACCCTCTCTTTCGAGAAGGTTTTCTTCATTAAATTATTCTTTGACGCGGCTCGGGACCGGATCTACTTCGATTTCGTCATTGGCGATTTTTTCACCGTAGTCGTTGATTTGATTGACCCATTCATCGGTCAGGTTCGGATTCTCTTCCGGAATACCAACACCTTCATCCTTCAATGAATACTCATACGTTCCACCTTCAAATTCGCCTTTGGCTACCTTTTCAGCTGTAACATATGCGGCTAAGTCAACTCGTTTGATCATCGATGTCAGGATGGCTGATTCCACATCACCACCGGTATATTTACCATCTTCGTATTGATCTTTATCAACACCGATGATCCAGACATCTTCGCCTTTTTCGCGACGGTCTTTGGCTTCTTTGATGGCGCCGTTACCGGTTCCTCCGGCAGCGTGATAAATGACATAAACGCCTTCATCATACATCTTGGAGGCCAGAGTCTGACCTTCTTCCGGTTTGTCGAAACCGGTAGCATATTGAACGGTAAGTTCCATGTCAGGTGCAACAGCTTTGACACCTTGTTCAAAGCCGGCTTCAAACTTTTGAATCAGGTCGAAGTCAGCTCCGCCAATGAAACCAACCTTGTTCATGCCGGCTTCTTGGCTCTTGAGAGCGGCGGCAACGCCGACCAGGAAGGAGCCTTCATGCTCAGCAAAGACGGCGTTCGATACGTTGGGCGCATCTACTACAGCGTCAATGAAGAGGATCTTTTGTTCCGGGAAATCAGCTGCGAATTGCTTGATGGCAACTTCGAACAAATAGCCCGGTGCTACGACCAGATCCATGCCATCTTCTGCCAAAGTGGTCAGGTTCGGAATATAATCCGCATCTGAGGTCGATTGCAGGAACTTGATGTTTTCTTCCGGAAGACCTACTTCATCTGCATAGTCTTTGATACCTTCCCAGGTACCTTGGTTAAATGACTTATCGTCAATACCGCCGGTATCGGTTACCAGACCGATTTTGATTTGGGCCGCATCGGAATCTCCGTCGGCCGGGGTGCTCGTGTCGCAGGCAACAACAGAAAATGCCATAACTGCAACCAGGAGCAATGCTAAATAACGTTTCATACTTTACCCTCCTTAGGTTGTTTCTATTATAACGAGTGTGGCTAAATATTGCAATCTTTAAAGAATGCGATGGCTATGGCCCCCGGTCCGGCATGCGTGCCGATCACGCTGCCGACATACGCATGATAGACCGGTCCGATCGTAAATTGCTTGACCAAAAGTTTACGGAATCTCTCGAGACGATCAGGTGCGACGGCATGGAACAGTCCGATCCCACCGAGTTTCATCGAGGGTACATCCTTTTTCATCAGCTTGATGACATGGACCATTGCCCGGTGGAAGCTTCTCGCTTTTCCGACCACTTTCAGATCGCCATCCCGAATGGTGATGATCGGTTTGATGCCGAGCAAATTACCGAGGGTTCCCTGAGCCCAATTGACGCGTCCTCCCCGGATCAGATACTCCAGGGTATCAACTATATAATAGCTTCGCAACTGTTGACGAAGATAATTCAGGTAACCGATCAATTCCTTACGCGACTTGATATCAGGCAGTTTTCGGCACAGGGCCAATACGATCATGCCCTGGGCAAATGTCACATTGCCGGAATCAAACAGGATCAGTCGGTCATTTTGGACCTGGTTAGCGGCAAATTGTGCTCCGCTGAACGTTCCCGACAATTTTTCCGATACCCCGATATAGATCACCAGATCATTCTCCGCCAGCGCATCTTCGAAGGCAGTGATAAAGCTGCCGGGGGATGGTTGTGATGTCGTCGGATTGACCTTGGATTCCGCCAATTTGTGATAAAACTGTTCGATCGTCAATTCGTCTTTATCCAGGTAAGACTCATTGCCAAAGTTGACCGTCAAAGGAATCAATCCAATCTGATATTTAGCGACATCTTGTGGTGTCAGGTCAGAGACGCTGTCCGTCAATACTTTGATCTTCATTGAAAACTCCTTTGTCGCCAAATTTCATAAATCAGAATAGCTGCGCTGTTGGACAGATTGAGAGACCGATTGCCCGCCCGGTTTCGCATCGGGATTTTGATTCGTCTGCCGGCAAAGCACTGGTGTATCTCATCCGGCACCCCCCGACTCTCACTGCCGAATAACACCGCACAGTCAGCTTCATAATCGACCTCGGTATAGATCATCTCCCCGTGGGTCGTGACCAGATAGATGTCTACCGGATACTTTTCGCAAAACTGCTCGAGATTGTCGTGGACCTCGACCTCGACCTTGTCCCAGTAATCAAGACCGGCCCGTCGTACGCTTCGTTCATCGACTGAAAAGCCGAGCGGACGTATCAAATGGAGCTTAGCTCCGGTAATGGCACAAGTCCGGGCAATATTACCGGTGTTTTGCGGTATTTCGGGTTGAAATAAAACAACGTGAATCATTTGTTACGACAACCATCTCCTGTAAAGCTGATCAAAATAGCTCCGCTGAACAGGGGTGTTACTGTGTACTCGGCATTGTAGATGGCATCAAGTCCCCGAACCTCAATGATCAGACGAAGTTGTGATTCAAGCCGCGTAAAGGCGTGCTGAACCAGATCTTCATACTCGCTCAGTTTGGTTTCCTTAAAGCTCTTGAGCAACACCGCCATATCGCTGGCAATTGATGAGCTGACGATATAGCTTTCAAAAATCATCTCGACATGTTCGACTGTCGCCGGGTCATAGGGGTTTTTAGTGATCAACGGTTGACTCCAATCTTGGGACAGATGTCATCTAGCAGACACTTGTCACACTCCGGTTTTCTAGCTTTACAGATATAACGTCCATGAAAGATCAGACGGTGGTGCAATTGGGTCCAGTTGTGTTTGGGAAACTGTCCTTCCAACTCTTTGGCTATCTTGTCGGGGTCGGTCTGTTGTGTCAGACCCAGACGGCGACTGACCCGACCGACATGAGTGTCGACGGCGATAGCAGGGATGTCAAAAGCGTTCGATAACACCACACTGGCAGTTTTTCTACCGACACCGCGCAGGCTCTCCAGTTGGGACCGGTTCGACGGAACCTGAGAATCAAACTTATCGACCAGGTCACGGGCTGCTTCATGCAGTGATCTGGCTTTTTGTTTATACATCCCACAGGTACGAATCATGTCTTCCAGATCATCCCGACTGATCTCCAGCATGTCTTGAGGAGTCTTTACTTGCTGAAACAGAACATCAGTCACCAGGTTGACCCTGATATCAGTGCACTGAGCCGATAATACTGTGGCAATCAGCAGTTCATAGGGACTGGAATAGTTTAATTCGGCCTTTGCCTCCGGGTGCATCTGTCCCAGGCGGTGAAATATTTCCTTGCTATCAGGCATCAATCGATCAAGCCCATTTCACGGCCGACCTGACCAAATTTTTCAACGGCAAAGTCGAGATCTTCTTTTGAATGTTCCGCTGTCACCATGGCGCGAAGACGGCCGGTGCCTTTGGGAACCGTCGGGAAGACAATGGCCGATACAAAGACGCCGGCTTCGAGCAGAGCTTTGGAAAACTGCATGGTTTTGGCTTCGTCACCGATGATGACCGGTGTGATCGGCGATTGCGAATGACCGGTATTGAAGCCTAAAGTCCCAAGCTTTTGTTTGAAATAGTTGGCATTGTCCCATAACCGGTCGGTATATTGCGAATCAGTCGACAGGATTTCGACCGCTTTGATCAGTGCACCTGCCGAAGCCGGTGTCAGAGAGGTGCTGAAAAGGATCGGACGTCCCCGATGGCTCAACCATTCTTTCGTTACTTGCTTGGATGCGACATAGCCACCGATGACTCCCAATGCTTTTGACAGCGTACCGATGACAAAGTCTATCCGGCCGTGCAGTCCGAAGTGGTCAACGGTTCCCCGGCCATTTTCACCTAATACTCCACTGCCGTGGGCATCATCAACATAGGTCAGAGCGCCGTATTTTTCCGCCAACTCGACGATTTCCGGCAGTGGTGCCAGATCGCCGTCCATACTGAAGACACCATCGGTGATGATCAGACGAGTGTTATATTTACCGTCAGACTCCTGCAGCACCCGTTCGAGATCAGCCATATCAGCGTGTTTATAGACCGCTTTATCGGCCCTTGACAGACGGACACCGTCAATAATGGAGGCATGGTTTAACTCATCCGAGATGATCAAATCGCCCCGATCGGTAATTGCCTGGATGGTTCCGGCATTGCAGTTGAAGCCTGATTGATAGACTGTGACAGCCTCCTCGCGCTTGAATTCGGCTAATTTAAGTTCCAGTTCTTCATGCAGATCAAGGTTTCCGATGATCGTCCGGACCGCGCCGGCACCGACACCGTATTTTTCAGTCGCATCGATCGCCGCCTGCTTGATCTCCGGATGATTGGCAAAACCAAGGTAGTTGTTCGACGACAGGTTGACGATCCCCTCGCGTCCATTCAATGTGACCCGGGCTCCACTGGGGCTGCTCATGACCGGAAGCGTCCGGTAAACACCTTGGTCTTTCAGTTCTTCGATCTTGTCTTTTAAGTAGCCCAACTCATGTACTTTGTCCATCCTCTGTCTCCTTATCCATAGAGTATTGCGTTTCAGAGTCGCTTTACCGATCCAGGCAAAATCACGATCCCCGTAGCGCTGGTGAAATGTCCGGTTACTTTCGTTATCCAAAAAGTCAGCCGGAAATATAAAGCCTTCGTGATAGGGTGCTACCTCATTGTAGGGGCAGGCCCGCTGACAGATGTCACAGCCATAAAAGAAATCATGCAGATCCGTTTCGCGGCTATCCTTTTGCTGATTTATAGCTGCGATACATTTGGTGCGATCAAGCACACCGTTGTTTAATGCTCCGACCGGACAAGCCGCCTCACAGCGATGACAGTTGCCACAGCCCTGGGTCAACACCTGCCGCCCTTCCACCGGCCGGTCCAAAGTAAGCCAACCAATGTTGACTGCACTTCCCAATCTCGGGTGGATCAGAAAGGTGTTTCGACCGATGAAACCCAGTCCGGCCAGACGAGCGATCTGCCGGTCACTGTATTGATGGGTGTCACAATAAATACTACCCTCTATCTCATATTCCGAACGAATTTTATTCAATATGCGCCGGATCACCAGGTGATAATCCTCCAATGAAGCACTGGCGGTTTTCACTTGAAATGGTCCCGGTTTGTTGTCATATAGGCGGTATTGTTTCAGCACGACCAGAGCACTGCCACCTTGAAAAGGGGCCAGCCCGGCCGCGTCGGCTCCGGCTACGATCGCAGCTTTTATCAGCTCCTTCACTCTTCGACCTCCAAAATGATAAAGCTGACATCATCGACCAGATCGCTTCGAAACGGCTCGATCCGGGCATTGATCGCTTCGTGAAGCTGTGACAGAGGTCGATCGGCATACCGCAGCATCAATTCTAACAGATCCTCTTCCATCATATCAAAAGGCTGACGAACATCAACCAAACCATCGGTATAAAATATGATCCGATCACCCGCTTCCAGATCGATCGTGGCGTCGACGTATTCCGGTTCAAAGTATTCACCCATTTTGACAATGGGAAAACCGCTCGACTGATTCAGTCGGCTGATCTCACCGGAGCGGTGGACCACGATCGGTTCACCGTTCAAACCCCCGCTGCAATAGGTCAATCGCTTGCTTCTCATATCATAAGCTGCAATCAGCAGTACCATATGCATTTCATCCGGAAAGCCCATCTTATTGAATTCCTGATACAGGTGCAACAGATTGCGTGAAGGCTTATCGCCCAGGTATCGTTTCACCAAGGGTGATGTGGATCGAATATAGTGATAGCAGTAAATATTCATGAGCGCAGCATTGATCCCGTGACCGGAGACATCAAGGATATACATCCCGACCCGATGATCATCGATATCATAGATGTCAAAAAAGTCACCGCTCATCTTGTCGCAGGCGATGTTTTCCGAGACAAAAGACACTGCCCGATAGGAGATATCCTTGGCCGGCATCATCGAGCGCTGAAGCTCCTTGGCCGAGTCGATCTCTTCTTCTAAGATGGAATTAGCTGCTTTGAGTCGTTGCGTTCGCTCTTCGACCAGTTGTTCCAGGTTGGTGGTGTATGCTTCGCGTGCTTTGTCGGCTTCCACCATCTGTCCTAAATACGATTGAAACAAATGCTTATAAAATGCATGGCTCATAAAAGCCAGCGAGATGACCCGCATAAGCGATGCTATCAATTGGGTGTATCCTGATAAGTTTTCACCAAATGGCGGATAGATAAATGTCGCCAGATGGACGATGCCGACAAACAGAATCGATTCAGCATATTGGTCGCTGGCTGAGACGTATTTGATCAAATATCCCAAAATATTGGAAAAGATCAGTAAGAACAAAATGGCCATGATCCACTGGTTGTTAAAGGTCGCACCTGTTCGCAGCACAAAATACAACACTACCAACAGGGCTACGATCATGCCCAACAAAACGGGAACCTGTCGTAGAGGTAGCTTGGAGTATATGTCATGTCGAACGAAGAAAAGCTTGGCCAATAAGATGATCAACATGCTGATCATGATGATGATATTGAGCTGAGTCATGACCAATTCACTAAAAGGTGATTTAATGACGTGTTCCACCCGGACCAGTAGCTGCAGACCGTACAACGTGGTAAGCAGCAATGCCAGCACCGTAAACAGGAGGTAACGAACCTCCCTAAAAATACTGTAGCTATACAGATTGATCAGTAAAATAACCGAACTTAACACAATCAGCGACATGACGAGAAACGTGTTGAAGACTGAGAGGTTGGTACCGATAGTCTGTCTCGTCCATGTTTCCATAGCCTGAGACGATGCCAGCAAAAGATAGAGCCAGGCAAGGCCCAGGAAAGCAAAGATGTGCCACAGTTTGGAACGAACATCCTTCTCCATCAAACGTCTAAGCTGCTCCCTCCGATGAATTCTTTCAAGATCGAGGTTGAGGGCACCCAGCTCTCATTTTCGATCTGCAAAAAGTAATACAAAAACTTCTTTAACCGTTTGGCATGGAAATAGACCGGACTGTCGAGTGAAATCTCTTCCAGCAGCGGCAGGACCTGCTTCTTCAAAACGGCTAATTCATAATCCAGGGCTGAGTTGAAAATAGCATCGGCATTCTCCTGGAAAGGGAAAATATGTTGATCTTCACCTTTGCGTACCGAGGCAAACCGGGCGATGGTGTCGGCAGCACTGTAGCCGCGGGTCCGGTGATCTCTGATAATCCGTCTCAGCAACCGGTTGTCGGTCGTCGGGATCCGGTTATGCTCATCCAGGTTCAATACCGTCAAGGCCGAGACATATATCTTGTACTTGTCTTTTTGAAACACGCCTGAGCTGAGCCGCTCGTTCAAGGCATGGATCCCCTCTAATATCAATGGTTGATCAGGTTTCAGCTGAAAAGGTTCTTTTGAAAACGACTTGGTTCCTGCGATAAAATCGTACTGGGGCAGATAGACCGGACGCTCCTGGAGCAGTTCTTTCAGCTGCCGGTTGAGCAAGTCCAGATCCAGGGCGTCAATCGTTTCAAAGTCATACTCACCGTCTTCATCCAGTGGGGTATCGACCCGATCAACAAAATAATTGTCGAGCGAAATACTGGCCGGACTGACCCCGCTTGTCATCAGCTGGATTTTTAAGCGCTGGGCAAATGTCGTCTTGCCTGAAGATGACGGCCCGCTGATAAGTATGATTCGTTTGTTCTGTTTAAGGATATCGTCTGCGATCAGAGCGATCTTCTTTTCATGAAGGGCTTCCTGAACCTGGATCAATTCCCGAGCCTGACCCTTGCGGATCTTTGCATTCAGATCACGTACCGTCTCAACATCCATCAACCGACCCCAATTTTCAGCCTCCATGTGGATGGCGTGAGTTTTGGCCTGCTCCACAAAAGGCGGTACACCGGTCGGATGGGACGGCGTGGGATGGCGCAGGATGAAACCGGGAGCATAATAAACTATTTCAAATTGTTTGATATACGATGTGTCCGGTACCATATAACCATAAAAATAATGGTGGTGACCTTTGCATTGATACATTGTGACTTTCTTCATCCGTTTGTAGTCGATGATCTCGTTCTTATACTCCAGCCCTTCTTCAGAGAAAATACGCTTGGCTTCCGGAATCGTGGTTTCTATTTTGACAAAGGGAATTGCCTGTTTCACTAATTCCCGCATTCGACGCTCAATCAGAATGAGATCATTCTCATGAAGTGATTCAGGGGGGTCGGCTTCCACATAGATGCCTTGCGAAAGCGAATGGATCACCCGAAACTTGACCTCCGGCATTAATTCTTTCAGGGCAATATAAAAGATGAACACCAGCCCGCGTTGATAGATCCGTTCTCCATCAGCATCTTTGATCGTGACAAAACGAACAGCCTGATCATCTTTCAGGCGGTTTAATTCCCGTATTTCATTTCCATCCAAATAAGCTAAGGCTAAATTTTCCATTATAAGTGTTCCTGTGCTGCTTTTTCCAGAATAGCCCGGTTCAAACGATAGTATTTTGAATCATATATCCTGACATCGGCGTCTTCCAATGCTTGACGCATGATCAAAACCAACTCATCCGGATCAGGATAGATTTCCCGGATGCTTTCGATGGAAGCAGGTTGAAAACCATGACCGACGACCGAGTTATGTCGCAATTCGACGATTGCTTTCATCTTCGGACCGGTCAGGCGATCGATCGCCTGCAACACTTTTTTGTCCCACTTATGGTATTGCCGTATATAGCGTTCGACCCCGAAAATGATATTACCGGTACCGATTTTGTATTTGCGGCGCAGACGATTCAGGATTCGATTTTCCTCGAACATATTGTGAAACAGATCGACCGGCCCATCCACTTCGTGCCGGGCAAAAATGTATTTAAAGTAAGCTTCGTTGAAACGGTAAACTCGGCCTAAAAAATCAGCTCCCTGCCCCTGGATCATCTGGATCTTCAGACTCCAAAGCAATTCACTGAAGACAGCACTCGGATCACCTTTTTCAATATCGATGAAATTGAGCTCGAGCAGCTCTGCAAACGGCGGATCGAGCCAAGGTGCTATTTCCTGGTAGAGCAGCTTAGCTCGTGGGAAATCAAAGTCCAGACTGAGGACCCCGAGATCGATCAGTTTTAATAAATCATCTGATGCCACTTCCTGGAGCAGATCATGCAAAATATCATATTGAAAATTGTTGACAAGTGTTGGGATGGTTTTCCCCAGCGACATAATTAAACTCCTCTTTGATTCGATCACGAAACTCGGATGATAAGTAATATATCTGGTGTCCGTCAAATTCCAGCCGGTGAGCAGCCAGCCACTGAAAACTTCCTCCCCGACCGTATTTTGGGTCGCCCTCGATCGGATGACCGAGATGAGACATAAGTGCTCTGATCTGATGAGCATGACCGGTCAAGAGTTCTACCTCGATCAATGTTTTTGTCCCATTCGTTACAATCGGTTTGATCCTGGTACGGGTCCATTGCCCCCGGCCAACCTCGACCTTGTTTTTTTTCCGGTCCTTTTCCATTTGGATTTCATAGGTGGCTTCTTCTTTTATTGTACCAAAGATGATGGCTAAATAGTACTTGCGGATCTGCCCACGGCGCATCAGTTGGTTGTATTTTTTCAAACCGGCATACGTCCTGCCAAATAAGACCACACCTGAAGTATTGCGGTCGAGTCGGCTGACCGGTGACATCCGAAAGGTTGCCGTCTGTTCAGATACAAAGGCTGATTGGACCAACAGACTGAGTGACATCTCACCAGCCCGGTCCGGTATCGTTTTCAGGCCTATCGGCTTGTACACCACCAAGTAGTCATCACTCTGTGCAATCAGTGTCAGTTGCCCGTTGACCTTTTGTAGTGGGCTGGCTGCTGTATCGATGGAGTCAGGCCAGTCAAAATCCAACACATCACCGGTATAGATCCGATCATTCGGCTTAAGGCGTTTGCCGTCACGCCGGACCGGACGCGTGCGAAGAAGTCGGAATATTTCGTTACGACTGATTCCGGGAAAGCGTTTTCGAAAAAAACGATCCAGCCTTTGGTCATGTGCACTCGGGTCAATTGTCAGTTTCATACTGCCCTCATTCATTGATTTTTAATGGTTCGTGTGGTAAATTGTCAGTGAGGTGAATACGATGATTGAAAAACTAAAAGATATTTTTTATGACCTAAACGATCTTCTGGTTACCCTTATTATAATACTAGTTATTGTATTAGCGATAGCCTATGTGTTTACAAATGCCTTTGACCTGGACCTCAACCGGGCCAGCGTATTCGATTTCTTTACTCAAGGCGATGACCCGACTCCGCCCACGCTGCCCACCCCGGAAACTTCGGGTGAACCAGAGGTGACACCGGAGGAGACGCCAGAACCTGAGACCCCCTCAGACGGCATCGTCAATATCGATCCGGAATCAGGAGAACCTGAAACCGGCGATCCGGAAGACACTGATCCGACCCCTCAAGACGACACCGTGGTCGTAACCATGCCGGCAGGAGGCAATCTGACAGACTTTGCGATGCAGTTGCAACAAAGCGGCGTGATCAAAGACTTTGAAAGTTTCGTCAATCTGGTTTCAAGCCAGGGTCTGGATACCCAGGTTCAAGCCGGTGATTATACCTTCCCGCTTGATATCACTGATGCTGAAGCGGTTCGCATCATGTTTGGATTTGAATAGGAGGATTTATGCCACTCGTTACAACCAAAGAAATGTTCCGCAAAGCGTATGAAGGCAAGTACGCCATTGGGGCCTTCAACGTCAACAACATGGAGATCATCCAGGGAATTGTTGAAGCAGCCCGGGAGACTAAGAGTCCCTTGATCCTGCAAGTCTCCTCCGGCGCCCGAAAATATGCCAATTCCATCTACTTGAAAAAACTGGTGGAAGCCGCTCTACTCGATGCTCCTGAGCTGGAAATCGCCCTTCATCTCGACCATGGTGATACATTTGAGTTATGCAAGTCGGTGATCGATGACGGTTTCACTTCGGTGATGATCGACGGTTCACATCTCCCGTTCGAAGAAAATGTCGCCCTGACAAAGCAGGTGGTCGAATATGCTCATGCCCACGGTGTTACCGTCGAAGGTGAACTGGGGCGGCTGGCAGGGGTGGAAGATGCGGTCAATGTGTCGGCCGAGGATGCCACTTACACTGATCCTGATCAGGCCAAAGAATTCGTTGAACGAACCGGAGTCGACTCCCTGGCCATTGCCATCGGAACCAGCCACGGTGCCTATAAGTTCACCGGCGAACCCAAGCTCGATATAGAACGTCTCAAAAGGATCCAACAGCTTCTGCCGGGCTTTCCTATCGTATTGCACGGAGCAAGCTCGGTCATCCCGGAGTTTGTCGAAATGAACAATCAATATGGTGGTGATATCCCGGGAGCTCGCGGTGTGCCGGAGGAATTGATCCGTCTGGCCACTCAATACGGTGTCTGTAAGGTCAATATCGATTCCGACATCCGCCTGGCCATGACAGGAGTTATCCGGAAGTCATTCCACGACAATCCGGAAAACTTTGACCCGAGAAAATACCTGGGTCTGGCACGGACAGCCGTCAAGGATATGGTCAAACACAAGATAGAAAACGTCGTTGGAAGCTCAGGCAAACTGTAAACAAATAAAGTGGGATGCGTCCCACTTTTTTTCGAGGAAATAATGAATACACAACATGTAGAAAACTATGCCAAAATAATCATCGACATGGGAATCCATGTCCACCCCGGTCAGACCATTCACATCTCAGCTGACGTCCACGATGCCGCCTTTGCCGAGCGCCTGGTCGAACTGGCTTATCAACGAGGTGCAACTCGTGTATCGGTCGATTGGACCGACCCGAAAGTTGCCCGTCTGTATTATGATAATGTCCCGGATGAAGTCTTACTGACGATCGAGCCCTGGCTGGTACAAAAACTCGAGACTCAGGTGGAAGACAATGTCGGGCTGTTGTCGCTGCGACGGACTCCTTATCTGACATTTGAAGGGGTTGACACCAACCGAATCACCGCCCGTTCCCGGGAACTCAATCTTCAGGCCCCGAGACGGCGTGAGCTGATGAGCAAGAGTCTGCGTTCCTGGAATTTAGTTTCCATGCCGAACGAAGAATGGGCTTCCGTCGTTTTTCCGGAATTACCGCCTGATGAAGCACTGGAAAAGCTGTGGCAAGTCGTTCTCAGCGCCGTCAGAGCTGATGCGGATGATCCGATCAAAGCCTGGCAGGATCATGCCGAACAATTACGTATCAGAAAAGATGCTCTGAACGAGCGTAACTTCCATAAGCTGCACTTTCAATCCCCGACCTGTGATCTGGAAGTCGAGTTGATCGAAAACCATTATTGGCAGGGCGGCGAGAAAATCAATGAATGGGGCCAGGCATTTATCGCCAACATTCCGACAGAAGAAGTCCACACCATGCCCAAAAGAACCGGTGTCAACGGCTGGGTCAAAAATACCCGACCACTGCTGATCAGCGGTCAAACCGTTGACGACTTTCGTCTGACTTTTCAAGACGGCAAAGTGGTTGAGGCTGATATCGGCCAGGGTCATGATGTCCTGATGCAGCAACTGGAACTGGATGAGGGCAGCTCCTACCTTGGTGAAGTCGCACTGGTTGCTCACTCCAGCCCCATCTCCCAGACCGGCATCATCTTTCACGATACCTTGTTTGATGAAAATGCTTCCTGTCATCTTGCCCTGGGCAATGCCTATCCGGCATCCCTGATCGGCGGGCGTTCCCTGACCAAGCAACAATTGCAGGAAAGAGGCGCCAACACATCGGTCATCCATATCGATTTTATGATCGGTTCCGATCAACTTGATATCACCGGCTATACCCAGGATGGGGAGGCTGTTCCGGTTTTTCAAGGCGGCGAGTG
Source organism: Tissierellia bacterium (assembly GCA_012799095.1). Taxonomy (GTDB): domain Bacteria; phylum Bacillota; class Clostridia; order Peptostreptococcales; family Acidaminobacteraceae; genus DUPT01. The sequence continues at coordinate 6,363 of JAAZLX010000146.1, read as the reverse complement.
GGTCATAGGTTAAGCAGACCTGCCAGACAAAAAAACGGACCCAACGGGATCACTGATGAAGCAGTGGTCCTTTTTGTTGCCAGCAATACCAGTCCGACCAGACCGGCCATGAGAAATCCCTGAAAAAACAATCGGATGATCACCGGCCATCCGAGATAGGCCGACAGGGCGGCAAACAATTTGACATCCCCCGGCCCAAGATGACCACGCGACAAAGCATAAACCAACCCCATCAGCAACAACCCACCCCATGCAGCTGTCGCCTGGAGAGGATCTTTGATCACTCCAAGCACCAGCATTCCGTAAACCAACTGATTGGGCAGACGGTGGTCTGTCAGATCATGTAAACTGAGCAAGAATGTCAACACAAAAAAAAGACTGTCCATAATGACAGCCTAATCGAAGCAATAGCCTGAATCCCATGTAAGAATGTATTTATCCATCCTGGAAACAAGACAAAAAAAAGGCGCCAAAGCGCCTTGATTACTTATACCAGGTCGTCGGCGACATCCTCAGCTTCATCTTTGACTTCTTCCCAGCCTTGTTCTGTCTTGTCGGCGACATCTTCTGCCGTGTCTTTGGCATCCTGCCATTTTTTTTCTACCGCATCCTGAGCATCACCCCAGGTGTCTTCGGCTTTGTCTTTGGCTTCTTCCCAGTTTTCTTCCACCGTGTCACCGGCTTCTTCTATCACACCTTCGACCTCTTGAGCTACATCGTCATCCCCATCGACCAGATCTTCGACTTGGTCTTTGCGTTTTTCAACGTAATCCTTGGCATCCTCAACTTTGTCCTCAACATAATCTTTGGTCGATTCAAAAGTTTCCTGGGCTTTTTCTTTGATTTTTTTGAACACAGTACCACCTTCTTCCTTCAGCGTCTCACTGACAGGAGTGATTGCGTCTAATTGTTCTTGTAATGCGATAATTGCATGTTTTGCCTCTTGGATCACATTGACATCATCAGCAAACGAATCATCAGTCAGGGTCCCGGCTTCAAAATCCTGGAAGACTTTTTGTCCAAGAGAAATGTATTTTTCCTGGATTTCTTTTTTCTTTGCCGAAATGTTGAGGCGGAGTTTAGTGGAATCAGATGCATCCTTAACAACATCGGTCGTTTTGTTAGCGATCTGTCCGGCGGTTTTCTTCAGATTATCGATAAATGACATTCAAATATCCTCCCATTCATTTATTAGTAGTCCATATTTACCCTTGATGGTGTAATTATCACAGAAATACCAGCTTTACCCGATATTTTTCTTGCAGTTGTTTTAATGAAACAGCAGCGGCTTGTTCTTCCAGGGATGATTCATAGCCCGGCTTGAGTCGAAAAGCCAGTATCCCGTCTTTCCATTCGATGGCTTTGATCTTTTGCGACTCAGACCGGTCGAGTTGCTCAGCTAAACTCAAAAACAGCGATAGTTGTTTCATCCGCTTATGCGTTTCTCGACCGACGATTTGTATAAACGGCCGCAGGTCGAATAAATTCGGTTTTTGACGATGATACCCGACCAGAAGCGCTACCTTGATCAATTGCCGGTCGGACAAGCCGGACAGGTTGGACTGCAGAATCAGATAGAAGCCATGTAAATGATGAGAATAATAATCGACATGCATTCCAATATCATGCACCCGGGCAGCCACTTCCAGTAGCAGGCGGTCTTCCGGTTCAAAATCCTCTCCCAGATGATCGAACAGTTCCAGACTAAGCCTTGTGACATAGGCGCAGTGTTCCCGGTTGAGGCGGTAACGCCGTTCCAGGTTGACTAAAGCATCATCCAGTACATTCTGCGACACCAGGGGCAGGCCGCGATTGGTATGGTATTTGGTATAGAAAAATCCTTCCCTCAGCCCGCTGGTTGAAATGCGCAAATGTTTTGGTTCGACCATGCGCAACAATTCAATAAATGGTGCCAGTCCTCTTTTTAAAATGTCCGCCCGACTGGAACTGATGCCCGGTACGCCGGCCAACCGGCTGACCGGAAGACGATGGATCAGACCAAGTACTTGACGGACCTCGTCGACTGTCATTTGATAGTTATGGATCGAAAACAAAGGCCAGTGTTGTTTCGCTCGGTTAACCTTTGCCAGTGTTCGAATGGAACCGCCCAGACCAATGATCTCATAACCTCTGGCCTGATCCAACCAGTCAAGATTTGAAAGTTCCTGCCGCATTTTGTGCCGGGCAGCCCGTTCAGTCTGATAATTTTCACTCAAGTTGACCGATCCAAAAGGCAAACTGACAGCCTGCTTCATCTTTCGATCTTCGACTAAAATGATTTCAGTACTGGCACCGCCCAGATCGACTAACAGGGCATTGTCTACCGCCATGGTATTGACGACCCCCAGGTAGTCGAGCTCGGCTTCTTCCTGACCGCTTAGAACCTGAAAGCGAAAACCGCTTTCCTGCTCGATCCGTTCCAGGACCTGGGCCTGATTGGTCGATGTTCTGACAGCAGCCGTTGCCAGACAATGGCACTCCTCAACTCGGTATACCCGATTGAGTTGAGCAAACAGCGCAAGAGTCGCGGACAATCGGGCCAATGGAGCTTGCTTGATAACCAGCTCACGACCCATGCCCTCGGATAGCCGGACCTTTTCTTTGGCCTGATCCATCTGGATGTAGTCATGAGCTTGACCGATGCCGTAAATGTTCATCCGGACCGAGTTGGATCCAAGGTCAATAATTGATTTTCTAGTGGGATATTCCATCGAGGATTCCTTCGATTTGTTGATTAAAATCGTTCACGTCCCGGTAATGTAGCTTTTGCAGGATGTCGTGAGCATGGATCGTATTACCTGTCAGAAGCTGATAGCTTCCATCCGGCTGCATGATACGGGTCTTGGTATCATCATGCCACAGCAGTTCAAACGTCAGCCGGACCCGTTTTTCAATTTCCGGATCGACGATCGGGAACAGCAATTCGATCCTGCGGTCGAGATTTCGACTCATCAAATCGGCCGAGCTTAAGAAAACTTGATCCGGTTCACTGTTGACAAACATATAAATACGCTCGTGTTCCAGAAATTCACCCACGATCGAATGAACGGCAATATTCTCACTCTGTTGCTTGACTCCCGGGATCAGGCCACAGATCCCACGCACGATCAGCCGGATATGGACACCGGCATTCGACGCCTGATAAAGATGGTCGATCATTTTCTGATCGATCAACGAGTTTACTTTGATATCGATTGCCCCGTGCTTTCCCTGGTTGACGGCTTCGATCTCCCGGTCGATCAGTAGGCTGATGCGGTCACGCAATCTGTCCGGTGCATAGACCAGGCGATTCATGGTCGGATTATCAGCATAGCCGGAAATGTAGTTGAAAAAGGCCGTTGCATCGGCCGCGAAATCCTCTCGGGCAGTAAGCAAAGACATATCGGTATATATTTTGGCAGTTTTTGAGTTGTAATTACCTGTCCCGAGATGAACATAACGCCGGATCACGCCCCGCTCTCTCCGAACGATCAAAAAGATCTTCGAGTGAGTTTTTAAGAATGGCACGCCATACATTACATTGGCCCCGACCTGTTCCAATTCCCTGGCCCAGTGGATATTGCTCTCCTCATCAAATCTGGCCAACAACTCTACCAATACAGTGACTTGTTTGCCCCGTTGGGCAGCCGATTTCAGGCTTTTAATAATTCGCGAATCGTTATTGACCCGGTAAAGAGTCATTTTGATCGCCAGGACTTCCGGATCCTGTGACGCCTGTTCGATCAGATCCTCAAAGTGCTCAAAACTGTCGTAAGGTACATGGAAGAACACATCCTTGGTTTTAATGGCCTGCCAAATGCTTCGCCGGTCCAGAATTTTCAGTTTCTTGGGTTCATGCCCGGCATTACGAAAGTCGGAATTGCCTTCCGGCCCCTGGATCGACAGAGCAAAGGTCAAGTCAAGCGGATTTTTCATTTCCATCAACTGTTCCGGTTTGACCTGTAGGCTGGAAATCAATTGTTCTATAACGCCCTTATCGTAACCCTTGACCAATTCAAACCGGACCACTTGACCCCATCGCCTTTGCTGCAAGGTGGTTTCGATCAAGCGCAGCAGATCTTCCGCCCCTTCTTCATCCAGCGCCAAGTCAGCGTTACGGGTGATCCGAAATCGGCTGACCGAATCAATAGTCATATTGGGGAAGATGACTTCCAGATGTTCTTCGATCAGATCTTCCAGGTAGACATAGCGGGCGACTTTTGTCGTCTGTTGGACCGGGATCAGTCTGGGCAGAATCCCCGGGATCTGGAGAATGGATAACAGTTTGTCCTTGCCCCGGGTAATACTGACAGCAAAATAAATCGTCTGATTGGCAATCAAAGGGAATGGCCGATGACCATCGATCGCCAGTGGAGTCAACACCGGATAGATATCACTCATAAACCGGTGGTATAGTTTTTCCTTTTCCGACTTTTTTAGATCAGACAGCTGCTCTAGCTTTAACCCTTTTTGTTCAGCTTGAGCCATGATTTCTTCAAACAAATGATACTGTTGTGTAACCATAACTTTGGTCTTGGAATAAATGTCGTTCAATTGTTGATCTGCCGTCCGCCCGGTCAGATCGGTCGACTGATTACCGGCATCCACCAAGTCAGTTAATGAGCCCACCCGTACCATGATAAATTCATCCAGGTTGGAGCTGAATATCGAAATAAACTTGAAACGATCCCCCAGGCTCAACGACTGATCGGCCGCCTCTTCCAACACCCTTTGATTAAACTTGAGCCAGCTCAATTCCCGATTGTCATACCGTTTCATGCTTCCTCCAGGTGGATCCTCAGACCGAAGATTTTTGACACACTCGCCATCAATCCCTGGATCATGACTTGTTCCATGGTGACGGTCTGCTTCGTTTTGTATTTAATGATCAACTGATTCCCGTCGATTTTCATCTGAGTCAGCTTCATCTTTTGCTGTTTGGACGCATCCAGTGCGTCAACTACTGCCAATATAGCGCCCAATTGCAGATCCTGCAACGGAGAAGTGTAGATCTCACTTTCGGCATCGTGCAATTGGCCGATGATATAACTGATCCGGGCGATCCTTTCCAGCTCATGAGATGACACCCCAAACAAACGCATGCCCTGGATCATTTGAGCAGACGCATCATAATAGTCGTTTAGATCGAGACTCTTACCGATCTCATGCAAATGGGCAGCATGATGCAGAATTTTTTTATCGGTTGGCGTCAAACGGTAATTCCGGGCCAGGATCTGGAATAATTGAAGGCCATTGCGCTGGACATATTTGGCATGAGCTGAGTGGATGCCGAAACGCTTAGCTGCCTGAAACGAGGCACTAAACGGATCTTCATCAAATAATTGGTAACGTTTGCCGTCAGCGCTTGATCGGCTGATCAGATCACTGATCAGACCATCCCGCAGGCTGATTTCCGGTATCAGGATCCGGTCGCTGTTGATCATCTTCAAAAACACGAAGAACAGGACAATGCTGGCCAGCACCTCACGCCAGTCTTTACCGATCATGGTCGATTGCTGGATCAGATGCTCCCTATCTCCTGTCACCCGCTCATAAAAGGCGATAAACTCTTTTCGGGTCATGATCCGCTTATTATCAAAAAAGGTCTGAGCAATGGTCCTTATATCGCCACCGACAATTAAATAATTCTTGATCTGTCTCTTTTTTAAGATCTTGGTAACATAGTCGATCTTGGTTTCAATGTATTCTTCCAACACCTGAATATAGTTCGGTGTATCTTCGATAAAATTATTGAGCATCGACTTCAGTTCAAGAGAACCGATTCCGATCTCATCATTTCTCAGCATTTTATTGTCCCGATAAAAGGAAACATCACAGCCTCTACTGGTCAACTCCACCAAAACAGTGCCTTCTTCCCTGACCTGCTTATAGTCCACCATATGATCGCGCATGGATTTATAGGTCAGGAATTTCTCGACCGGATCATCGATCACCTCGACTATCAGGCCGGTCGTTCGATAGATGGCATCGATGACAAACTTGGCATTATCGGCCTGACGGAGCGAAGCTGTTGCCACGACCCGATACTCCTCGACTTGATATTGCTCGAGGAGTGATTGATAATATTGAATGATGCTTAACAGGCGTTTGGTGGAGGTGTCGGAGATCAATCGGGTAGTATACACCTCATCACCCATCGGCAAATCGCTCGATACATCTTCGAGCGTTTTCAACCTGCCGCCATGCCATTGTACGATCTTTATTTTGACGGTATTGGATCCGATATCGATCCCGGCAAACAGACCATGTGATTTTGTCATATATGCCTCCTGATACTCCTATTCTACCAATTTTCGAGTGAATATACACCAACGAATCGTGTGAGCGTGCTATACTTCACATAAAAGGAGGATCCATGCGACT
>JAAZLX010000145.1 GCA_012799095.1 Tissierellia bacterium | reverse complement strand
TCCATCATCTTGTTAAATAACTGTCTTGTTATTCATCTGTTGTCTATTATAACACTACCCTATCGATTCGAAATCCAATTGAGCGTGCCGGCTTTATATGCCAATCGAATATACCCGAGAAAAAACAAGACGATCTGCCATCATATCCGGCGTCACGTCTTGATTTATATTTCACCTTGTTCTAATCAAAGTGAGATGTCTAGCGTAGTCTACAATTTTGCTTAACTGGTGCATTCATCATGATGCTGGTGCTCATGACAAACAGACCCGGTAGACTGGAGAAAACCCGCGAGATAATCTTCTGCAGCTTTTTTAGCATTGCCATTGGCTCCGACAATGACCTCGATATCTTTTTCATTGAAAATATCGATTGCACCACCACCCATGCCGCCTGAAATAATGACATTGACTCCCATTTCATATAAGAAATTAGGCAGGAAACCCGGTTTGTGTCCGGGGTTGGGGATGGATTCACTATGTAGGATCTGTTGGTTTTCCGAATCAAAAATATTGAAGTTTATACAATGGCCAAAGTGCTCTGTCACCATTTCGTTTTCACTGGCTACCGCGATTCTAATCATTTCTTTCTCCTCTGTATGGGCTAGTAGTTTAGCTATGGGCTCTAAATAATCACCGGTATAATCCTCGATCGTTCCCTGATCGACTGCTGCTGAAATGGCTGGATCGATCGGAATTTTTGCCAGAACCTTAAGCTGATGTTGTTCGGCGATTTCCTCAATATGGCTTTCACCAAAAATCATGTATTTTTTCCCATTGTCCGGGCAATTGAAATAAGACATGTTTTCGACTAGACCGATGATCGGAATATTCATCATCTCCGCCATTCTGACTGCTTTCGATACAATCATCGACACCAGTTCCTGGGGAGAAGTTACCACAATGATCCCATCCACGGCAATCGATTGAAACACCGTCAGAGGAACATCTCCCGTTCCCGGTGGCAAGTCAATGAACATAAAATCGATATCTTTCCATATCACATCCGTCCAAAACTGTTTGACGGTTGAAGCGATGATCGGACCGCGCCATACCACCGGATCAGTATCATTTTTTAAAAGCAAATTTAACGACATGATCTCAATACCGGTTTTGGTTTTGACCGGAAACAGGCCCAGTGTGCTGCCATGGGCTTTTTCTTTGATCCCGAAGGCTTTAGGTATCGAGGGCCCGGTAACATCGGCATCCAGAATCGCAGTATGATGACCTTTCCTATTCATCGTGGCTGCAAGCATCGAAGTCACAAGCGACTTACCTACCCCTCCTTTACCGCTGATGACACCGATCACCTTTTTGACACTACTTAATTCGTGTAGTTTTTCTGTAAAGTCTGTTTTTTGTTCTTTTCTGTCTGCACACTCTTCCGAACAGCTGCTACAGTTCTGATTACAGTTCTCGCTCATGTTATGACTCCTTATTTGAGTGGGTTTCAGTTTCCGATGAAAAGTGATGATTTATCGCAATACCTGATCCTTTTTTGCTATCCCTCCGGTTTAATAATAATTCCATGGTTTGTTGAAACACCTGTTTGACCGCCTCACCTGAAATACAATCGATATCTATGATGCTTCGACCACTGTTGATCGCTTTAACAGCTTTCGTATCGAATGGGATCCTTCCAACAAAAGGTAAGCCATGTTGCTGACAGAATATTTCAATTTCGTGTGTAATTTTGCTGTTCGTATCATACTTGTTGACACAAACAACCGTTTCTGTCCCGAATTTAGCGGCTGTGTCGATAATTCGTTCCATATCACTGATGCCTGATACAGACGGTTCGGCAACGATCAACACCATATCTACACCGCTTAGAGATGCAATCACCGGACAACCGATACCGGGAGAGCCATCGATAATAGCGAAATCAGAAGTTGCCTGTGATTTCATTTGCTTTTTCACTTCAGTCACCAGCAAACCGGTGTTTCCACTGCCCATGTTCAGCTGAGCAGTAGAAAACACTTCTTCATCATCGTGAAAAAGCATCAGTTTTCCGGCGACCGCAGGTTGTAAGGTGGCTGCTCCCACCGGACAGACATACTCGCAAACTCCACAACCTTCACAGGCAAAATGATTTACCCGGTATGTTTCGTCTACCGAGATAGCATCAAATCGACAATGCTGTCGGCAGAGGTCACAGGAAATGCAAAGTGCTGGGTCGATTTCGGCCTGGGGCATTCCGTAATAATCTGATGTGACGGGTTCGGATTTTTTCCCCGTTATCAAATGAAGATTTGGTGCATCGACATCACAATCGGCATACGTCTTAGCTTTTGACAGCTTGATGAATGCACTGGCAACCGTCGTTTTTCCGGTGCCGCCTTTTCCACTAAGAATGAGCAATTGTTTCATGTGATACCTCTTTTTTTACGGATTCCAGGATCGAAGCAAAAATCTGCCTGTATTTATCGTTTTCTCTCGATGCGATCATGCCATTGGAGGTAAGCTCCCCCAACTCCTGATCAAAGGCGATCTCACCTATGATATTGATCTTGTGGTCAAGACAAAATTGCTTGTCCGGACTTTCTCCTTCGATACACTTATTTAGGACCGCTCCAAACGGTTTGTTGAACAACTGGACCAGTTCATATACCAAATTCAAGTTATGTACACCAAACAAGGTCGGTTCCGTAACCAATATGCAATAATCTGCATCTTTTATACTTTCCATGACACTGCAGGCGCTTCCGGGAGGACAGTCGATCACGGTCAGTTGTGATGAATTGTCGGCCTTCTCCAGCAATCGATCAATGATCGGTATACCGGAAGCTTCTCCGGTTTGCATTATACCGGAGTACACCTGGACATCGCCGGATCTTCCTGCCTGGACCGTTCCAATGGCTTTTTCTTTTTCGGTCAGGGCTTTTTCCGGGCAAACCAGGACACAACCACCGCAGGAGTGACAAATATCTTCAAACACGATCAACTTCCGATTTATATATGCCAGACTGTTAAAGTTGCAAAACTCAACACATTTTCGACACCCATTACACAATTGATGGTCTACTACAGGGATTTTGACAGTAATTTGTTCCGCTTCTACATCGACCGGTTTAAAAAATAAATGGCCATTGGGTTCTTCAATGTCACAATCGACATATGTTGAGGGTCCCGCAACTGCTGCCAGATTGACCGATACCAGTGTTTTTCCGGTGCCACCTTTGCCGCTAAGTACAGCAATCCTCATTTTAGTAGCCTCCGTGTCCTCCGTGTCCGTGGAATCCAGCGTGGATTTCTTCTAGTTCGGATAGATTTCCTGCTAAGTATTCATCGATATTTTCCCGGACTGAAACACCGATCGATTTAAATACTTGAATGTCGGCAGCCAACAGCACATCACCTGCATTTTGACCCAATCGCGGAGTAATTAAAATATTGGCTTGATTATCGACGACCATTTGCGCCGCTTTGATTCCCGCACCGCCAGTACTTGTTTTAGCTACATTATCTATGAACAAACTTTCTTTTGTGTCAACATCATATATCAGGAAATACGGTGCGCGTCCGAACGACATGCTCACATTCGTTTCCATCTGTTGATCATCTACCGGAATGGCTATTTTCATTAGAATTGTCCTTTTCTACTTTGACCAAGTAATTGTTGATTGCCTTTTGTAATGCACTGACACCAAGGTTTGAACAATGGATCTTTTGGTCCGGGAGCCCATTCAAGGCATCAATAATATCATCCTCTGTAATTCTTAACGCTTCATCCAGGGTTTTTCCTTTGGCTAATACTGACGTAGCACTTGAAGTTGCAATTGAACCGCAGCAGCCAAAAACAAGATAACTGATATCCTCGATCCAATCATCTTTGACCTTAATAAAGACTCTGACAGAGTCCCCACAAGATGGATCACCGACACTACCTTCGGCATCGGCATCTGGCATACGATGAGCATTTTGAGGATTCATCAGATGCTCCATGACTTCTTTCGAGTATATATTCATTCGACCCAATCCTCTTTCAAGTAATGATCCATTCCACGGTTGCGTCGCTGACAGCCCCTTCCACAACCGACGCCCAACCCATCACACAGCCGGTATTCACCACCTTCGATCAATAATATTTTCCCGTTGACCAAGGATTGTGCCAATTTCCGTCTCGCTTCAATATAGATCCCCTGGACTGTGGTGCGAGCGACGTTCATTTGTTGGGAACACTCTTCCTGGGTAAAACCTTCTAAGTCAATAAGCCTGATAGTCTCATATTCATCAACTGTCATCGTCACAAAGTTGGCCGAATCGATCGGTGCATCAAGCGGTCCGAACCGACTGGTTTCGGGCAGGGAGCATACTTTTCTCCATTTCATCGGTCTTGCCATAATTTCGCCTCCATGTAAACAGAAATAATCAGAGACAACTCCGATTATTTCTGATCTTCTATAGACTATCTAAGTCCTTGTCGATTGCTTCGAGTCGTTCCTGCAACAGTTTTTTCTGTTCTTTGAGCAACTCTTTTTGTGATGTCGGTGAGACCGGATTGATGCGATAACCAAAACCTGAGCCACGACCGAAACCACGACGACATGCAAGTCCTAAACCTCGTCCCGTCAGTGGGCCCCCTCCTAATGGACCGGTACCATCTCTTCCTGGCATATGTGTCACCTCCTTATATTTATGACATATGTCATCTACTTATATTGTACTCCGTTTATGACATATGTCAATTAGATAAATTTTGCTATTAAACATGACAGGACAACCCAATTGTGGTTCGATAATCGACTCATCTGACATTGTTTTAGGCTCGATAGACAACGGTATAGTAAGAATAGATAATATAAAAAGGAGATGGATCAATATGGTCGAAAAAGTATTTAAGCTCTCAAGAGGCGATCAAATGGCTGTTGAGAAGGTGATTTTTGATGAAAATGTACACTACCTGCACATGGTATTTAATCTGGATGAGGGTTTACCGGAACATTTTTCCAACTCAAACGTGTATATGACTGTTATTCGCGGAACCCTGTCTATCGGGTTGAATGATCAGGAAGTTCACGAATACGATGCCGGAACGCTTCTAAAAATCCCATTCCAAACCAAAATGAATGTAAAAAACTTTCACGATGAAACATTGGAACTCATCGTAGTTAAAGCTCCGGCACCAACAAGCTAAGCTACAATATGATTTTCATAAAATAAAGCTCCTCGACTAGAGGAGCTTTGCTGTTTGAACGTTCATCACTTATTGAGGTAACTCAGGAATGGTAAAGATAAATGTGCTGCCGGTTTCTGGCCGATTGATTGCTTTGATGGTGGCATGATGTCTATCAGCAATTTGTTTGGCGATAGCCAGGCCAAGACCGGTCCCGCTTTTGTTTTCTTCCGATCTTTGTTTATAAAACCGATCGAAAATATATGGTAGATCTTGTTCCTCGATCCCAGGTCCCTGATCGCTGATCGATAATATTATTTCGTCCTGTTCCTTCATAAGAGCAATCTCCACCACACCGCCTTGTGGTGAGAACTTGATCGCATTGTCCAACAGAATGATCTGGAGTTGTCGTAACCTGCCATAGTCGCCGTACACTGTATGATCACGTTTGACATTCGGAAATCGAACATCGATCCCCTTTTGGTCTGACACCCGTCTGATACTTCGAACAGCATCCGTTGTCACATCTGCCAGATCGACCGGACTCATCTCCATGGTAAAATCGGGATTTTGCAAACGCGCCAGATCGAGCAGGTCGGAGACAAGTCGTTCCAGGTAAATGCTCTCAGACAGCATTTGGCGATGATAATCATCCACCATGCCGGGCTCTGATACCACTCCTTCGTTAAGCGCTTCAAGTGATCCGCGGATAACCGTGACCGGGGTTCGGAGCTCATGAGAGATATTGGCCACAAAATCGCGGCGCAGTTTGTCGAGTTTTGAGCTCTCTCTGGAAGCGGACTCCAATTTTTTCGCCATATCATCCAGCGACACAGCCAGCTGTCCGATTTCATCATCCTGTCGAACACCCGTGATTACCTTATAATTTCCCCGGCTGATTTCTGTCGCAACATTTTTCATCTTACTGAGTGGCTTGGTGAATCGTTCCGCCAATGCACCGGCGATAAAAAACGAGATGACGATTGCAGCAGCCATACTCAACAGCAAAATGACGATCGGAGCTTTGGTTTCTCCCCGGATGATGTCGATCTGCTCATGCAACAGCACAACACCGGTGATTTCTCCATTTTCAAGGGTGATTGGTGCAGCGACCGTCAGTGAGGGAGCGCCAATGGACGGCCCGAAGGTTTCACTGAAGGTGGTTGTTCCGCTCATGGCTTCGATAATGACAGCTTCTGCTCCGGCCGGTAATTCGTTATACGGAAGATTCGCCTGACCGTGGCTGCGAGTTATCTGATCAAGATTGCGATCAACGATCCAGACATCTCCCAAAGCAACATCATCAAGAAATCGCAAATAAGCCCCATATCCGATACCTTGACTCATCATTCCTCGGCCCTGACCCTGATCTGTATTATCAGCAGAAAATCCAGCCAGTGAAGTTGCAATCTTCTCCGCCCGGTTTTGCAGTTCACCTCGATATACGGTCATATTATGTCGGGAAAAAAGAATCACAAAAAGCAGACTGATGACCAATGAAAAAGCCAGCAGAGAACCTGAAAAATACCGCAATAGTCGAAATCGGATCTTGTTTTTCACATTGTCACCTCAAATTTATAACCCACACCCCATATGGTGCGGATGTCCCATCCTTCATGAGGTACTTCATCCAATTTGGCACGAAGTCGTTTAATATGAGAATCGACCGTGCGCGAATCGCCTTCATAATCATAGCCCCAAAGGCTCTCCAGCAGATTGTCGCGCGAGAAGACCTTGTTTTTATTTGTGCTGAGTGTCCATAAAATTTCAGTTTCTTTTTTTGTTAAGGGTATTCTTGTGCCGTCGATTTCAGTGATGTATTCATCCAGATTGATGGTCAGATTATCAAAGGCAAACAATTGACCGGCAATATCTTCTCTTGAAATCCTACGTAAAATCGCCCGGACACGGGCCATGACTTCTCCCGGAGAAAAAGGTTTGACGATATAATCATCTGCTCCGATATCCAGGCCCATGATGCGCTCAAAATCTTCACCTCGGGCAGTTATCATAATGATCGGCACATTGCTTAGCCGTCGAATTTCCCGACAGACCTCGAACCCGTCCATCTCAGGCATCATCACATCGAGCAGGATCATATCAAAAGGTATTGACAGCGCTTTTTCAAGCGCGACCGTTCCGGTAAAGGCTGTCGTGACGGTAAACCCTTCTTTTTTAGCGTATTCTTCTAATATAGATACGATTTGACGGTTATCGTCAGCAATCAGCATTTTGAACATGACTATCACTTCTTTCTTACATGATTCGTACAACAAGTGTTATGAATAACGTCATTTTATCATGAAAAAAAACCCAAAAAACATACTTTTGTCACAGCTGCCGTCTATGATGAACCTACAGCAAAGAAGAAACGCTGATTTTAAAAGGAGGAACATATTATGACTATCAAGAAGAATCTTGCCATTGCCATGATCGTTGTCCTGGTACTTATCGCCGGATCAGTGACAGCATTTGCAAATTCGCCGTATAAATCACCTGCCGAAGCATTTGCCGGTCTTTCCGGAAAAAATGTCGAGTCTGTGATCAGTGAACGTGCAGAGTCAGGCAAAACTTACGGCACAATGGCAAACGAAGCAGGTTTACTCGAACAGTTCAAGGCGGAACTTACTGAAATGAAAAAGAACCGGTTAGCCGAACGCGTCGCAGCCGGAACGATGACACAAGAACAAGCCAATGAAATGATCACACGGATGGAACAAAACCAAGCAAACTGTGATGGCACAGGAGCAGGTTACGGACAGAATGCCGGTGAAGGCTCAGGCTTAGGCTTTGGTCAGGGTGCCGCTCTAGGCAATGGTCAAGGTGCTGCTCTAGGCAATCGACAGGGTGTCGGAAAAGGCGGCCCGGGTATGGGCAATGGCCTACGCGACGGTTCCTGCGGTAAATAATTCAAAATAGAAAAAGGCCGGATGTTGTTCAGCTCAAACAGCTGATACAACATCGGCCTTTTTTTTACTAACCTTTTTTGTTTGGATTAGACTGATTATTTTTTGATCGATGACAATACCGTTTTAACGATAATTCGGGGATCTTCCAATCTCCAGACTTTGCAATATAAATACATTCCGATGCCAAGCACGGTCCACGCGCCGACGATCAACCATTCTGCTAATGACAGGAAGGATGGTAATCCGGGAATAATATATAGTGAAAATACCACCCCGGACATGATGATGGCGATGATTCCGACTACAACTCCGTTTTTTACAACGTACTTTCTCTCCATGTCGGGTTCCCGTTTACGTAAAACAAGAAACGATAAAGAAACAATAAAGTAAGCTACTACGATACTGATCCCTCCGGCATTGGCGATCCAGATCAATGCGTTTCTTCCCAATAAAGGAGCCAGAGCACTAATAAATCCGATAAAAAATATGGCGCTCACCGGTGTATTATATTTCTTGCTGACTTTGGTAAAGAATTTCGGCAGCATCTTTGATTCAGCCATGGCATGGATCGCTCTCGAACCGGCCATCAAAAATGAATTCCAACTTGATATGATCCCGGCAAGACCACCGATAATTAGCACATTGGCTGCCCCTCTACTGTTTCCGTAGACGATTCTCATAGCTTCAGCCGTTGTCAAACTGGACTCGCCTATTTGAGTTAGGTTCATCGCTAACGAAACTGATAATATAATCAATACATTCCAAGCGACTGCAAAAAGAATCGATATCAGCATGACTTTTCCGACCTTTTGAAATGGAATATTGATTTCTCCGGCTGCCTGTGGAATGACGTCAAACCCGACAAAAAAGAATGGTGTTAAGACTAATATTTTAAGTACCCCATTGAATCCGTCAGAGAACATGGGTTCTAAATTTGCTACACTGCCTGAAATTGCACTTTTTGATACCAATGCAATCCCAACTGCTGCTAGGATGACGATCAAAATTGTTTGAGCTCTTGCAGCTACTTTGATCCCAAGATAATTGATGATGGTCACAACAATAGCGCCAAACATCCCGACTAAGACCCAGGTCAAATTAACATCGTAACCGGCTATCGTATATAAATAGCCCTGAGAAAACCCGGGCAGTATGTATTCAATCAGGGTGGGAAGCGCAACCGCCTCAAACATAACCACCGTAATATATCCAAAAATAATAGCCCAGGTACAGATAAAGGACACATTGTTTCCTAGTGCTCTTTTACTGAACACATGCTCTCCGCCATTTTGCGGCATGGCAGAGGTCAATTCGGCATAGGTCAGTGCAATAAAATATATCATCAAGCCACCCAGGGCAAAGGCTACCATTGCACCTATTGTCCCGGCTCCTAAGATCCAGGCACCGGATTGTACGACCCAACCCCAACCTATCATAGCACCAAAGGATAAAACCAATATATCTGTTCCACCTAACAAGCGTTTAAATTTCTTTTTCTTCACTATCTCTCCGTTCTCTCCAGTTTAATCCGTTACACAAATAATAATGTTACCATGAAAAAATTTTATTGTAAAAAATAATCCCAAAAACACGAAGTTATAAATTCAATAAGATCGATGCCATTGCGTATCGCATTGCGCAAAAAAACCAGATCGAAATGTTGAAAACAACACTTTGATCTGGTATTTGAGATATTGATATTCAAAGAAAAGCAATAGATTTTATATCATTCGTATGTCACCTTAGCATATCCCTTGATCAAGTACATTAATCCGATCATGAAAGGAAGCAGCATATGGATTGAAATGCCTAATCGGAGTATTATTCCGACAACAAATCCAAATAGTATCGTGATGGTGATCAACCAACCCCCTAGTCTGGGCCATTTCCATCCTAACACCAAACCGATGAAGATCAGTGGAAAAACTGACAACATCGTATTATCCCAGATAGTATATTCAGGGTCGATAAACGGCAAAGGATTTCCAT
>JAAZLX010000144.1 GCA_012799095.1 Tissierellia bacterium | reverse complement strand
TCAGATCACGGGTAATGATATCGGTAATAACCATATCACGCGGTGCAGTAGTGTTACCGATCGTCCGAAAGCCGTCTGTCTGATGCCGGCAGCGGTCTTCGACCGGACATGATGGATTGGTCTGTATGATATATCGTGAAACGAACACATAATTTACAATGGGATAAGTGTCTGTTACGATTGAACAAATAGGATTGTGAGGAGAGGGAGCGGTTGGATCAGGTAATCGAAAGCAAACATAACAACACGTTTAAGGAATTGTTGAAAATCAAACAAAAAGGTTCTGCCACCGGCTTTGTCCTGCTCGAAGGAGAACGGACGCTGCATCAACTGCAGACCGATGGACTTGAGTTTGAGCTGTTTTGTCGCGCCAAAGATCCACGCCAAGATGCACAACCGATCACAGATGATCTGTTTGACAGGCTATGTCGGACCAAGTCACCCCAGGGCGTGCTGATGAAACTGACTGTTCCAAATGATAAGCCGTTTGATGATGGGCCGGTATTGATACTGGATCGGTTGAGGGATCCGGGCAATCTCGGGACACTGCTTCGGACGGCATCGGCCTTTGGTGTCAACAATATCCTGTGCCTGGAAGGCTCCGTCGATGTGTATAATGATAAAGTATTGCGCTCCAGCCTGGGTGCGGTCCTGAGCTTACACATCCGTCAACGGGCCGGGATCGAGCAGGTCGAACAGTTGGAACGACCGCTGTTTCTGGCGGATGTCTTCGGTGAGGATTTTGCCGGACTGGAATATCCCGACAACTTCGCTTTGATCATCGGCTCAGAAGCCCATGGGATCGATCCGGCACTGAAAGCACTGCCATCCGTCGTGATCACGATACCGATGAGAAATACCATGGAGAGCCTCAACGCCGCCGTAGCCGGGGCCATTTTGCTGCAGCGGATGTGCCGTTAGCATGAAATGAAAAAATATTTTGCCCGATGTAGTAAAGAATGATAGAATAAACAAAACGCAGATGAAGAACGTGGTCAGACCCAGTCTTTTAGAGAGTCGGCGGGTGGTGTAAGCTGATAGTCTGGACTGATGAATTCACTTTGGAGTTGTCTGATTCAAACTAGTAGATCAGACCGGCAGCTACCGTTAAAGTATCGAGTGGTCGAAAGACTATTTGGGTGGTAACGCGGAAAACCTTCGTCCCAAGCAGGGGAGAGGGTTCTTTTTTTTGGGAGGAATCATGATTGAACAATTAAATCAACTGCGGGAACGGGCTTTGGACCGGATCACGCAGACGGCCAGTCTGGATGAGCTGGAGACGGTCAGAACGGGCATGATGGGCCGCAAGGGAGAACTGACAGCGCTGCTGAAAGGGCTGGGTCAGCTAGAGCCTGACATGCGGCGTGAAGTCGGTCAACTGGCCAACCGGCTGAAAGATGAAATCAGCCGGCGACTGGAAGAGCGATCGCAACAACTGCTGGCACAAGCTTCGGTCATCAATGAACCGTATGATCTGACTCTGCCGGGTATCAAGCCGTCCGTTGGGGGACTACACCCCATCCAGCAGATGCGCTACGACCTGGATGATGCCTTTTTGTCGCTCGGGTTTGAAGTCTTCCAGGAAGATGAGATCACCTCAGAACTATATGGCTTTGACCATCTCAACTTTCCGCCGGATCATCCGGCCAGGGAGTCGATGGATACGTACTGGCTGAAAGACTCGAACGGCAAGTCAGGAGCGGATCGATTGTGTCTGCGACCTCACCTGACAGGTGCCAGTGTCCGCTACCTGCAACAGCACGGCGCACCGGCCCGGTTCGTCTATCCCGGGCGGGTCTATCGTAACGAACAGACCGACGCCAGACACGAGCGGGCCTTTTTTCAATATGAAGCCCTGATCGTTGATAACGATTTCAGCTTTGCCTCGGGCAAGCTGTTGGTCGAAACCATCCTGGAAAAAGTCTTCGGCAAACCGGTAGAAGTCCGGATGCGGGTCGGCTTCTTTCCCTTTGTCGAACCCGGTTTTGAGATCGACATGCAGTGTCAGATCTGCGGCGGTGTCGGCTGTCGGCTGTGTCAGCATATCGGCTGGATCGAACTGATGCCGGGCGGCAGTCCTCATCCCAATGTATTACAAGCTGCCGGGCTTGATCCCGATGTCTGGAGCGGCTTCTATGTCAATATCGGGCTCGATCGATTGGTCATGATGCGCTACGGTGTCGACGATGTTCGCTTATTTCACTCGGCTGACCTGAGATTTCTCAGGCAGTTCCGCTAGGAGGCTGCTATGAAACTATCGCTTAATTGGCTGAAAGAATATGTTGATTTGCCCGATGGGCTGACACCGGAGAAGATCGCCCATGATCTGACGATGAAAACGGTCGAAGTCGAAGGCATCGAATCACTGTCAGATAAGTTCGACCAGATGGTAGTCGGCTTGATCCGGGAGGTCCTGGATCACCCGCAGGCGGATAAGCTTAAGATCGTCATGACCGATATCGGCCAGTCCGATCCGGTCCAGATCGTGTGCGGCGGGACCAACCTGGCTCCCGGTCAGCGGGTAGCCGTCAGTCTGCCGGGTTCTATGGTCCGATGGCATGGCGAGGGTGAACCGGTCCGGATCAAAGCCACCAAGCTGCGCGGAGTGGAATCGTTCGGCATGATCTGTGCTTCAGCCGAAATCGGGTTGGAGGATCTGTTGCCGGAAGAACAGCCCAATCTGATCGTCGACTTGTCGTTTCTCGATCACGCCCCGGGAACGCCCCTGGCGGATGCCCTGGAATTGAATGATCATATCTTTGAAGTCGATAATAAAAGCATGACCAACCGGCCCGACCTGTGGGGACACTACGGCGTGGCCCGGGAATTGGCTGCGATCTATGATGTCGAGCTGAAGCCACTGCCACAGGCTGATTTACCGAGCGAAGACGGCATCGAGGTCCGGATCGAAGATCAGGAAGATTGTCGCCGCTACACAGCGCTTACGATCACCGGACTGGAAAACGGTCCGTCGCCATTTTGGTTGAAAAGTCGTCTGGCCAAGGTCGGTCAGCGGCCGATCGATGTATTAGTCGACATTACCAACTATGTCATGATGGCGACCGGACAGCCGACCCATGGTTTTGATAAAGATCATGTCAAAGAATATATTGAGATCCGGCGCGGTCGACCGGGCGAGCAGCTTGAACTGCTGAACAAGGAAACGCTCGATGTCGGCCCCGACAACCTCCTGATCTGTGATGCCAAAGGTGTCCTGGGACTGGCCGGTGTCATGGGGGGCAAACTCGATTCGATCTATCCCACCACCCGGGAGTTGATCCTCGAGATAGCCAACTTCCACCCCCGTCTGATTCGTTACACCTCGCAGAAGTTCAATCAGCGGACGGAAGCGTCCACCCGATTTGAAAAAAGTATCGATAGCCAGAGAATCGATCAAGCCCTGGGATACACCGCCCACCTCTTGCAGCAACTTCAACCCCGGGCCCGTTTGGTCGGCTTGACTGACAACTATCCGGTCAAAACCACTCCCACAGTTGTGGTAGTGGAAAAAGACTTCTTCGACACCCGGTTGGGTCGGACCGTCAGTACTCAGGATATCGAGCAGGCTCTGGTCAAACTCGGGTTTGAAGTATCATTGAAAGACGATCGATTTGAAGTGACAGCCCCGAGCTGGCGTTCGACCGGCGATGTCACGATCAAATATGACATCCTGGAAGAAGTTGCCCGCATGCTGGGTTACGAAGCCATGAGTTTTGTGCCGCCCGTGATCGAACTGCGCAAAGCCGTCCGCCAACTGGAACACGATGTCGAGAGGCGTCTGCGCGAATATATGGCACATAATCAATCAGCACAAGAGATCTTTACCTATCCCTGGGTCAAGGATGAACTGATCGAGGCGGCCGGTATCGATCAACCGGCGATCGAGCTTGAGGCACCGCCGGCACCTGATATGAAGCGGCTCAGGACCAGTCTGATCCCCGGTCTGATCGGGGCGATCGGACTGAACCACCACTATCTGCCGGAGTTTCGCATGTTCGAGCTGACACAGGTATTTCTGCCGGGAGCACACTCTCCCAGTACACCGGAGGAAGTTCTGCCGGTGATGGAGCGTCATCTGGCAGGGGCGTTTGTCGCCTCCCAACCGATCGAGCTGTTCCGTCAGGTCAAGGGGTTGTTGGAAGATATGCCCCGGGCCGTTGGGATCGAAGGCTTGAGCTTCGCTCAGGTGGAACAGCCCGGCTGGGCCGATGCCAAGCTGTGGCTGAATATCCTGGCCGGTGAAACTGTCGTGGGAGCTCTTGGCCTGTTATCGCTCAGTTCCGCCAAGTCCGCCGGCATCAAGCGAGTCCAATCCGTCTTGTTCGAGCTCAACCTGGAACAACTCAAAGCCCTGCCGTCGCGGGAAAACACATATCAGGCTCTGCCCGAGTTTCCTCTGGTGGAATACGATATCTCACTCATCCTGGAGGAAGACAAATCCTGGCAACAGGTCGAGCAGATCGTCGGACCGATGGTCCAGCGGATCGAATTCATCGATGTCTTCCGGGGAGAGCCGATACCGGAGGGCAAAAAGAGTTTGACCCTGCGTGTCTGGTTCCAGTCAAAAGATGGTACAATGACTATGGAACAGGTCGATAAGCGGGTCCACGCGATCGTCGGCCAGCTAAAGAAGCGTCTCGGGGCAAGCGTCCGGGGAATGGAATAGGAGTTAAAATGAGTAGACGAGTAAGTTTTGAAGTCGATGGAGCCAACCTCACCATGATCACCGACGAGTCGCAAGAACATATTGAACAGGTTCTGGCGATGGTCCATGATGCCATCTCGCTTATGAAGCGCAAAAATGATTCCATCAGCTCAGCCAGCATCTATCGTTATGTCATGGTCTATCTGGCCGACCAGATCGTCGATCTGCAGGAAATTTTAGCCAATGAACCGCGCCAGACGGATGAAGGCAGCCTCGAGGACGAGAACCTCAACCTGAAAAAAGAACTTCAGGCCCTGCGCCAGCTTCAGATGAACTGGGAGGGAAGGGTATCGCAGCTTCAGGAATTATTACTGGAAAAAAATCAATTGATTCAGGAGTTAAGGGATAAGAAATGATTTTAGATAAGAGCAGCCAACGCCTGGAATGGAATAAGGTGCTCGAACAAGTATTGACTTTTATGCCCTCGCAGCAGACGAGGGCACTTTTGTCCGACCGGGGCTTTGCCGGAAACCGTCTCGAGATGGACCGGCGCAAGGCGGAACTGAGTGAGGCGATCGGCCTCTACTTAGGTTATTCACCTTTACCGGGCGGTGCTTTACATGAGGTCGAGGATGCCATCAAACACGCCTTAAAGGGCGGCATCCTTGAGACGGAACAATTTATTGACATCGGTGACAGTCTGCGAACGATGCGCAAGCTGGTTGAATTCTTCCAATCGGTCGAGCATTTTGCCAGTCGATTTGAATTGTTGGATGAAATCGCCAAGCCACTCAAGTCGTTTCAGAGTTTGGAGGAGCGGATCGAAAAGACGATCGATTATGACGGTTCGGTCAAATCGAGTGCTTCTCCCGAGTTGCAGCGGCTGAGGCGCAAAATCGCTTCGAGCGAAGATGCTATCCGGCGCAAGATCGATTCGTTTGTGACCGATCCCAACTATGCCGATTATCTTCAGGACCAGATCGTCACGCTGAGAAACGACCGCTACGTCATACCGGTCAAAGCGGAGCACAAACGACGGGTGCCGGGGATGGTGCATGATCGGTCCTCGACCGGGGCGACCTTGTTTGTTGAACCGATCGCCCTGCTGGAGTTGAACAATGAACTGCGCGAGACCATCGCTCTTGAGCACGAAGAGATCGTGCGGATCTTAAAGGAACTGTCCCGGGTGATCGGACTGCACGGGGATGATATCCTGGCATCGCATGAAGCGGCCAACCTGGTATTCATCCTGTTCGGACTGGCCAGATACAGTGTCTCGATCGGGGGAAACCTGGCTGAAACAGTCGATGACAAGATCATTCGACTGAACAAGGCCCGCCATCCCCTGCTCGATCCGGAAACAGTCGTTCCGATGACAATGGAATTTGGCGGAGATGATAAGTTATTGATCATCACCGGACCCAACACCGGCGGGAAAACGGTCGTCCTCAAGACGATCGGTCTGGTCTGTCTGATGAATCAGTTCGGACTGGCGATACCGGCATCAGAGGGTTCCCGTCTGCCGTTTTTTGAACAAGTCTATGTCGATATCGGCGATGAACAGTCGATCGAACAGAGCCTGAGCACCTTCAGCTCGCATATGGTCAATGTGATCGAGATCCTAAACTCGGCTGATCAGGATTCACTCGTTTTACTTGACGAGCTGGGGGCGGGGACTGATCCCCAGGAAGGGGCCGCCCTGGCCAGAAGTGTCCTGTTGCATTTGCAGCAACAGCGACCGCTGGTGTTTGCCACCTCACACTACAGTGAGATCAAGCAGTTTGCTATGCAGACTGACGGGTTTGACAATGCCTCGGTCGAGTTTGACATTCAAACCCTGAGTCCGACGTATCGCCTGATGATGGGCGTGCCGGGCAGCTCGAATGCGTTTGATATTTCGAGAAAGCTCGGTATGCCGGAGGATGTTCTCGAGACAGCGGTATCCGTGCTGGATCATTCGGCGGTCGAACTGGAAAACATCATCCGGGAATTGGAGCAGACCCGAAAGCAACGCGATGATGACGCCAGGGAAGTCCGCAAGCTGCTGGAAGAAACCAAAGCCATGCGCAGCCGGTATGATGAACGCTTACAAACCATCGCCCAGCAACGGGAAAAGATCCTCGATCAGGCCAAAGCAGAAGCGAAGGATCTGCTGCGAAAAACGGAAGATGATGCCAAGGATATCATGAAACAGCTGCGGAGCATGTCGGCCGGCAAGGTCGATCATCAGCAGCTGGAAGCCCAGCAGCAGAAGCTGCGTGAGGGCAAGGCCCGCCTGCAGACCGGCGGGAAAAAGCCGAAAAAAGTCAATCCGCCCAAAAGCCTGCTGGAAGGTGAATCGATCTATGTGCCCAAGTTGGATTCCAAGGGGCATGTCCTGAGCGCTCCCGACAAAAAGGGCAACTTCCAGGCCATGATCGGGATCCTGAAGATGACATTGAACATTTCGGAAGTTGAAAAGGTCAAGCAGGAAGAAACCAAGTGGATCCCACCGGCCAAGACGGAAACCTCGGTCAAGTCGGTCGATATGAAGCTCGACCTGCGGGGCAAGAATATGGAAGAAGCCCGGATCGAAGTCGATCGCTTTTTAGATCAGGCAGTCATCGGTCATGCCGGTCAGGTCGAGATCATCCACGGCAAAGGGACCGGTGTCCTGCGGGAATTCATTACCGGTTTTTTGAAGAAACACCCCCATGTCGCCGAGTATCGTCTCGGGGGCTATCATGAAGGTGGCTCCGGGGTGACGATCGTGACATTAAAATAAAAGAAAGCAACAGAGGACGATCATGAATATCATTACACCAATACGCAATCGCTTACAAGGCTTTAGTCGGGCATACCGACGCTTTCCGCTGACCATTTTGCTGGCCGTCGGACTGTTTGTCTGGCTGATCGTCAATGAATACCGGATGGACCAGATACTGTCTCAGGTCTGGGTCGGACGTTTGATCTCGACCTGGATCTATGCCATTATCCTGGCCTTTTTGATCGGCTCTCTGACCGAAGGTAAAAGCTACACCCGCTTGCGGATGGGTCTGATCTATGCCATCGGGGCGGCGATCGTTGCCGTGGTATACTTCTGGGTATTTCCCAGTGATCAGCGCCTGTTTGTTCAAGACGGAGTGTATGTCTATTTCGGGCTGATCCTGGCGACGCTGCTGGCCATCTTTTTGGAGTCGAGTCTGCGCCCCGGTCAGCGCGTACCGCATAAAGCACTCGAGGTACTGACCAGTTTTGCCTGGACGGCTCTGTTCAGTTTTGTCATCGGTCTAGGATCGTTTTTGGTTTTTGTCATGATCGATGCTCTGTTTGATGCCAATCTGCGATTGGACCGGTTTGCCCGGGTCATCTTTGAGGCTACCATGCTGCTGTTTGCTGTTCCGTTTTTCCTGAGCGGACTCAAACCCTCGGGTCAGACGCTCGAGAAAGCGTATCAACCGCTGTTTCAACGACTGCTTCGCTTTGTCTGTCTACCGTTGGCATTCGTCTATACCGCGGTGTTGTATGTTTATTTTGCCAAGATCCTGATCACTCAGACCTGGCCTCAGGGCCTGGTGTCGCACCTGGTATTGTGGTACAGCCTGTTTGTCATTGCAGTCTATATCTTTCTTCGCGGTGACAAAGACAAACTGCCCAAAGTGATCGATTATTTTCCGCTAGCATTATTGCCGCTGCTGGCGATGATGTTCGGCTCGATCGGTCAGCGGATCGCCCAGTATGGCTGGACACCCAACCGCTACCTGGTGGTGCTGGCCGGCATCTGGTCGCTGGGAGCGCTGATCTATATCAGCCTGAAGAAATACTCGCCCTGGATCCTGGCGGCCTCGCTGGTGCTGGTGATCTTGATCGGGACCAATTCTCCCCTGGGAGCATATGATGTCTCCGTTCGATCGCAGAAACAGATCCTGAACGATGTATTGGTCGAAAACCAAATGCTTCTCGATGATCAGCTGGTATCGGTCGAGGTCGATCCGACCGTCCGTCAGCGGATCAGTGCTTCGGTCCTGTGGTTTGTCAATCAACAGGCAACAAATCAACTGGCCTTTTTGCCGGAAGATTATGTCATGAATGATTTTGAAACAGTGTTCGGGTTCATGCCTGACTATCAGGATGTCTGGGGAGACCG
Organism: Tissierellia bacterium; assembly: GCA_012799095.1. GTDB lineage: Bacteria > Bacillota > Clostridia > Peptostreptococcales > Acidaminobacteraceae > DUPT01. The sequence goes on along the minus strand of JAAZLX010000144.1, from coordinate 8,547 downwards.
GCCGCAATATGTCGGCTTTTATGCTCAGCAGGACTTCAGTCTGGAGACGCAGGCCGGCAAGCTGTTGTATGTCGCTATGTATGGAAATGAACTGAAAACGGTCGAAGGCTTCACCTTCCGGATCGAGGGGGAATATTTGATGATCGAGACAGACACTCAGGAGTTGAGTGTGTCGTTCAGTTGGCTGGTGGAACAGGCCTCAGAAAATAAGCTTCAGGAGATGAGGCTGCTGGAAGAAGGCGGATATCAGATCTATATCCAAAATGCCTCCGGACGGCTCTCCGGCGATGATGTCCAGCTAAATGATGTCACCTTCTACCTGATTGCCCCCAATAACTAAACAAGCGACCCTGACGGGTCGCTTTGAACTTAGGTCGTCTGATAGTCGAAGGCGGGAGACTCATAGAACAGCCGGGCGGTCGCAGCGGACCAGTCGTCTGCCTTAAGCGGGGTGACAGCCATCGGCTGCCAATCGGGCTGACATTCATAGCCCCAGGCGAATCCGGTCAAAAAGCGGACTTCGGGTTTGGCTGACCCATCGCTCAGTGCCACCAAAAAAGTCCGTATCGTGACCCGCCATTTGGCATACGGTTCGGACTCGGCTTCCAACCGGCTGTAAAGCCGAGCGGGATAACCCAGGCAATAGAACGGGACAGAGTCAGGAAAGCCCGCCTGAAGCCAGATGCCGGTCCGGTGAACATCATAATCACCATCGAGCCGGTCGGTATATTCCAGTGTTCTGGTTTGGATAAAACCGATCGGTTCTGTCGTCGGGCTGTCCAAGTCGGCCCGGATGGTGACAACACCGGGGTGTATAGTGTCCTGTGTGATATTCAGTTGGCCCAAAGGTGTGTCAATTGTCTTCACCATGATACTCGAGATACTCCTGTTCTACTTCCCAGGCCGCTTCCTGGTCGCCTTTGTAGTAATAATACGAGAACTTATCGATAAAATAGTCTTCCGAATATTTATACGTCCGGTATTTGAAGCCGGCACCGATCGAGAGTATAATCAGAAAGGCAAAGGCCAACTGGCGCAAACGCTCGGGATGACGGCTGAATTGATCGAACAGGAAGTAGATCGCCAGCCCCCCGACAAAGCCGAAGATATGACCGGCCTTATCGATCGCCGGATTGGTAAAGGTATAGACTAGGTTCAGGGCAATGACGGTGAACATCTGACTGCCGAAGATCTTTTTATAGCCTTCCCGGTTCAGGATGAACAGGTAGATGTGGAAGGCGAACAGGCCGAAAATCGCACCTGATGCCCCGAGTGATACCGTGTTGGATGAGATGAATGAACCGATGTTACCGATCGTTCCGATCAGCAGGTAGAAGATCAAATATTTCTTCGGACCATAAAACCGTTCGACCAGCGGGCCGACGAAGTAGAGGGCCATGGAGTTGAAACCCAGGTGCAGGATGCTTCCGTGCAGAAATATCGGCGTCACCAGGTGCCACAGATAACCATCGACGATCCGATAGTTGACTTTGGCGCCAAAGTCGACCAGGGTAGCATAGCTCAGCGTGCGGTCGTACCACATCATGGCGGCAAACACCACCACATTGATAGCGATCAGCCCGTAGGTTACGGGGTACTTTTTTGTCATATTGACCTCGATTGAGTTGGTGTGATATTATTCTAATAATATCATACGGGAAGTGATGAAGAAGAGTGTTAGTCTGACATCAGCGAGGCAGGAGTTGGTGAAAGCTGCCGCTGACGAGCATTTGGCGCGCATCCTTGTTTTCCCAGGACAAAGAAGTGAGTCTAACTAAGTAGAGTGGTACCGCGGCATAAGTCGTCTCTACAATGTTGGACTTTTTATATGGACATCGAAAGGAGATACTAGTTCCTTAGTAAACAACAGTTATGCAACTATTTACCCAACAAGTGATCCAATTATTGGCCAAACCTTTGGCTGAGCATTTAAATGAAGCTGACATCTCTCAATTGATCGAGGTCCCCAAGATCGCCACGCAGGGGGATCTGGCATTTCCCACCTTCCGTCTGGCCAAGCTGTTGCGCAAAGCGCCGCCGCTGATCGCTCAGGAGGTGGCCGCTCAAATCGAGTCGGAGGAGTTTGATGTGACGGCCCAGGGGGCTTATGTCAACTTTTTCGTCAAACGACCCGTGCTGGCGAAAACGGTTGTCGGGACCGTCCTGGAACAGGCGGAGCGCTACGGCTCCAGTGAAGAAGGCCGGTCGCAAAAGGTGATCGTTGAATACAACAGTGCCAATATCTCGAAGGACATGCACCATGGTTATATCCGCGGCCTGATGATCGGTGCCAGTCTGGACAAGATCGCCCGAAGCCTCGGTTATGAGACCGTGACGATCAATCATCTGGGCGATTATGGTATCAACTTCGGTATGATCATCGTGGCGTTTAAGCGCTGGGGCGACCGGGAAGAGGTCGAACGGCGCGGTGTCAGTGCCTTGAATGAACTGTATGTCCGGTTTCGACGTGAGGTAGAAGATGATCCGGAGCTGATGACCGAGGCCAGACAGTGGTTCAAGCATCTCGAAGACGGGACGTCACAGGAAGCGCTCGACCTTTGGACCTGGTTCAAGGAAGTTTCGCTGAGAGACTACGATCTGGTCTGGCAAAAGCTGGGCAGTCAGTTTGATTCGTTTGCCGGGGAGGCGTTCTATTCCGATATGATGCCGGGAGTCCGCCGGGAGCTGATCGAGAAAGGTCTGATCGTCCAAGAGGACGGGGCCGAACTGATCGATCTCTCAAGCGAGAATCTGCCCAATATCATTGTCACCACCAGCTCCGGCAACAGCCTCTATATTACACGTGACATCGCCGCAGCCAAGTACCGCAAAGAAACGTATGATTTCGCCCGCAATATCTATGTTGTCGGCAGTGAGCAGCGACTCCATTTTCAACAACTAAAAGCCATTCTCAAGAAAATGGGTTATGATTGGTATAAGGATATCGTTCACGTCGATCATGGACTGATCATGCTGGCAGAAGGCAAGATGAGTTCGCGCAAGGGTGATGTGATTCTGTTGAATGATGTCCTGGAAAGCGCGATCGAGCGAACCAGAAAGCTGATCGAGCAAAAAAATCCTGATCTGGAGGACAAAGCGGAGGTCGCCCGTCAGGTCGGCCTGGGCGCGATCGCGTTCAAAGAATTGTATACCTCGCGGATCAAAGATTATGTGTTTGACTGGGACGATGCCTTGAGTTTTGAGGGCGAAACCGGACCCTACCTGCAATATACCAATGTCCGGTGTCATTCTCTGATCAACCGGGGCGGGCAGATGACGGGTGAGATCGATTACAGTTTGTTGAACGATGATTTCAGCAATGAATTGATCCGCGAGCTGGCTCGCTATCCGGAGACGGTCCAGTCGGCCTTTGAGCGGTATGAGCCGGCCCTGATCTCGCGTTATCTGATCGGCGTGGCCAAGCTGTTCAACAAGTTCTATCAGCAGGTGACGATCTTAAGCAATCAGCCGGCGGAAAAAATCGCCCGTTTGGCGCTGGTCCGCGCCGTCTCGACAACATTGGAAAACGGAATGAAACTGATCAATATGGAAGCCCCCAAGAGGATGTAACATGAAAGCAATCATTATCGGAGCCGGTAAACTCGGCAGCCGACTGGCTGATATTATGAATGTCGATGATTATGATATCACCCTGGTGGATAACAACCCGGCGGTGGTCAATCGTTTGAATGAACATATGGATGTCATTACGATCCAAGGTAACGGCACCGACATCAATTTCTTAAAGGATATCGATGTCGGTTCGACCGATGTGTTGATCACGACCACCGGCAATGATGAAGCCAATGCCATGATCTGCTATTTTGCCAAAAAACTGGGCTGTAAATTGACGATTGCCCGGATGCGTGACATGGAATATTTAAAGCAAAGCGATTTTTTGCAGGAGAATCTGTCGGTCGACTATATCATCAATCCCGATCAGCTGACGGCGGAAGTCATTGCCAAGTATCTGCTGCGTGACGTGATCTTTTTCACCGGTGACTTTGCCGAAGGCAAGGTCAAGATGGTCGATCTGCACTTGAGAGATCACCCCGAGTTGGTGGACAAACAGCTGATGGAACTGAAGGCTTTCCGCGACCTGCTGGTCGTAGCCATCCAGCGTCAGAATGAGACCATCATTCCCCATGGTGGGACCGTGTTACAGGAAGATGATGTCATCCATGTCTTAGGCAAGGACGAAGACATCAAGCTGTTTATCAATCAGTTTTCGCTGGCTCATATCAGTAAACCGGTCAAAAAGGCTATGATCCTGGGTGGCGGTAAGGTCGGCACGTATCTGGCACTGGCCCTGATCAAGGCCGGGGTGGCCACCACTATCATCGAAAAGGATTATGAGCGGATCAAATTTTTAGCTGAGCATGTCGAACATGCCCTGATCATTCAAGGTGACGGGACCGACATGAACCTGCTGGAAGAAGAAGACATCGGCTGTTATAACGCATTTGTCGGTGTGACCGGGATGGATGAGCAAAACCTGTTGATGGCGATCATGGCCAAGCAGTACGGTGTTCCGAAAACCGTCGCCAAGACGTCACGTCAGAACTATTCCCGCATCATCGATAAGTTTCCGGTCGATGCGGCCATCAGTCCGGTCAGTATCAGTGTCGCCCAGATCCTAAAATATCTCCGCGGCGGCACCGTCATCTCCCTCAATCTGATGCTGGGCGGTGACGCTCAGGTCCTGGAGATCATTGCCACACCCGGCATGCCCTTTATCGGCAAACGGTTGGCAGATCTGCCCCTTGAAAAGGGGATCATTGTCGGTACCATTATTCACGACGGCATCGTGTCGATCGCCAAAGGGCAGAGCATCATCCGGGCAGGGGACAAGGTCATCTTGTTTGTCCTTACCTCTCAGGCGGAACAGATGAAGAAGATGTTCATCCCCTCGAACAGGAGTGTCTTGCATGAATTATGGGATCGTGCGAAGAGTATTAGGTAGTCTGCTGGTCGTTGAGGCAATTCTGTTTCTGCCGGGTCTGTTGATCGGCTTGTATTATGGCGAAACCAGCTGGCAGTCCATGGGACTGAGTGTTCTGATCACACTGGCTGCCGGCGGACTGCTATTGCTCTCATCACGTAACATATCGACTAATGTCCGGCCCAAGGACGGTCTGATGATCGTTGCCCTGGGCTGGGTTTTGGTGTCGGCATTCGGTTCATTGCCGTTTATGTTGTCCGGGTTTATTCCCCGGTTTGTCGATGCCTTCTTTGAAACGGTGTCGGGTTTTACCACCACCGGGGCAACGATTTTATATGATGTTGAGGTGCTCGATCGCGGGATCCAGTTTTGGCGCATTTTTACCCACTGGATCGGTGGGATGGGGATCCTGGTGTTCAGTCTGGCCCTGTTGCCGGCCTTGGGCATCGGCTCGTTTCAGATCTTTAAAGCCGAAAGCCCCGGACCGGTCGCCGGCAAGATCGCTCCCCGGATGAAAAATACCGCCCGGATCCTTTATGTCAGCTATTTTTCTCTGACGATCGCTCAGATCCTACTGCTCAAGCTGGGCGGGATGACATGGTATGAAGCGACCGTCCACTCGTTCTCGACCATGGGAACGGGCGGTTTCGGGATGTACAATGACTCGGTGGCATCGTTTAATGACTTTGTCCAGATGACACTGGGTGTATTTATGATCCTGGCCGGATTTAACTTCAGCTGGTATTTTTTGATCTTTCGCGGCAAAGCAAAGGATGTGGCAAAGAGTCAAGAGCTCCGGCTGTATCTGAAAGTCATCGCTGCTGCAACAGTGATCGTCATGATCGATCTGTTGTTGCGCTACGGGCTAAATGAAGCCCGGGCCTTTCGGGACGCCTTTGTCCAGGTGGCCAGTATCATGACAACGACCGGGATCTCCAACCACGACTTTACCGCCTGGCCTTATTTCAGCCAGATGATCCTGCTGATTTTAATGTTTATCGGCGGTTGTGCCGGTTCGACGGCCGGCGGGATGAAGGTGATCCGGATCCTGGTGTCGGGGAAATTGGTCCGGCGCGAGTTTTCAAAGATCGCTCACCCGAGAGCCTATTCTCCCATCAAGGTCGACGGTCGGATCCTGCCTAACGAAGTGGTGGCAGGCATCACCTCATTTCTCGGCTTACATCTGATGGTGTTTTTGTTTGGTGTCCTGGTGATCAGCCTGGAAAACTATGATCTGATGACGAGTATCTCGGCTGTGGCAGCAACATTGAATAATATCGGGCCCGGTCTATCGCTCCTGGGGCCCAAATTCAACTATGCCTTCTTCAGTGATTTCAGTAAATTATTCTTAAGCCTGATCATGTTGTTGGGCCGGCTTGAACTGTATACCATCATTGCACTGATCGCACCGAAACGCTGGATGGATCAGAGTTAGTCCAATCATCACAAACCGCACCCCGGCCAAAAGCCGGGGTTGTTTTTTTTGACAAAGGGTCATTTGATCTCGGGTGATTTTATTGAACCCTCTTAACATGCTATAATCATTTTACTTGCCGGGCCCAGTTCTGATAAACCGGCCAACAGGAGTTTACTTCATGAATTATGGCATCATCCGCCGCGTTGTCGGCCTGCTCTTAACTGTTGAAGCTGTTTTGTTTATCCCCGCCATGTTGATCGGGTTATCTTTCGCAGAAGCCAGTTGGTGTTCGCTGGCAACAGCCGGTCTGATAACTTTAGTTGTCGGCGGTTTGTTTCTTCTGAGTTCTAAAAAGTCGACCACGACGCTCCGCCCGCGCGACGGTCTGGTGATCGTAGCCCTGGGCTGGTTTTTGATGTCGTTTTTTGGTTCCCTGCCGTTTGTGTTATCCGGTGTCATCCCGCGTTTGATCGATGCGTTTTTTGAAACCGTCTCCGGCTTTACCACCACCGGTGCAACCGTCATTCGTGATGTGGAAAGCCTGGACCGGGGCATCTTGTTTTGGCGCAACTTTACCCAGTGGATCGGCGGGATGGGGATCCTGGCCTTTGGACTGGCTCTGCTGCCGGCCATGGGGATCGGTTCGTTCCAGATCCTCAAAGCTGAGACCACCGGGCCGACCGTCAGCAAGCTGGCACCGCGGATGAAAAACACTGCCCGGATCCTTTATCTCAGTTACCTGGCACTGACGCTGGTCCAGGTCCTGTTGTTGATGCTCTCCGGTATGAGTTGGTATGAAGCTTTGTTGCATTCATTTTCTACCATGGGGACGGGCGGCTTCAGTATGTACAATGATTCCATCGGATCGTTCAATGAAGTCACTCAGATGGTATTGGCCCTGTTTATGATTTTGGCCAGCTTGAATTTCGGGTTTTTCTTTTTGCTTTATCAGAAAAAATGGCGTCAGGTCTGGCACAGTCAGGAGCTGCGCCTGTTTGCCGGGATCATCGGTCTGACAACGCTTATGGTCAGCTACAACCTGGTCACCCGGTATGATTTTAGTCTGCTGAGATCGCTCCGGGACGGTTTTGTCCAGGTGGTCAGTATGATCTCGACGACCGCGTTGAATATCCATGACTTTGCCATCTGGCCGCCGTTTAGCCAGATCATCCTGCTGGTGTTGATGTTTATTGGAGGCTGTGCCGGTTCGACGGCCGGTGGGATGAAGGTCGTCCGGGTGCTGGTAGCCGGCAAACTGGTCCGGCGGGAGTTTTCCAAGATGGCCCATCCCAGGGCGTACGCCCCGGTACGGCTGAATGGCCGGATTTTATCGAATGAGAGTGTCGCCGGGATCACCTCCTTTATCGCACTCCATCTGATGGTCTTTTTGGCCGGGGTGTTGCTGATCTCGATAGAAAACAACCTGGTCATCAGTATTTCTTCGGTGGCGGCGACACTGAACAATGTCGGTCCCGGGTTTGGCCTGTTCGGACCGACCGATCACTATGCCGATTTCAGTGACGGGGCAAAAGTCGTTTTCACGACGCTGATGCTGCTGGGGCGGTTGGAACTGTTTACCATCGCGGCCCTGCTGGCACCCAGGAGATGGCTCGATCAGAGCTAGATCGGTCACTTGTCTGAATCTGCATGATATAATAGACGGTGAAGATGAAATATACTTTTATCGCGATCAATTCGCAATACATCCATAGCTGTTTATCACTCCAGGGTCTGGCCGAACTTGCCAGGCCTTTTGGTGATGTTTGTTTACATGAGTTCACCGTCAATCAGGACTACCGCGCCATCTTACAACTGGTGGAGCAAGCTGACTGCTACTTTTTGTCGTGCTACATCTGGAACCGCCAGATGGTGTTGTCCCTGATGCAGGATCTGAAAAAGATCTATCCCGGAGCTCGGGTGTATGTCGGGGGACCGGAGGCTCAGGCCAACCGGGACGACTTCCTGAACTGGGGCGACGGTGTGTTTTTGGGCGAGGGCGAGACGCCACTGCTCGAGCTGTTAGCCGGTAACACGCCGAAAAGCTTACATACGCAGCAACAGACCGGAGTCATCAGTCGGGAGGACAGGCTGGACTTTCCTTATCCATTCTCCTGGGTCGATCCTGACCGGATCGTCTACTATGAGTCGCAGCTAGGCTGCCCGTATCATTGCAGCTATTGCATGAGTG